>NZ_SJDU01000041.1 GCF_005518285.1 Brachyspira catarrhinii
TTATTGGCAAATATTTTTCGTTGAAACTCCAAAAAAAGTTTTTAACAGACTTGGACTTTCAGATTCCGTGCCTTTGGAAGACGCTAAAAAATGGGGTTCTTTGAATGCGGGAATAAAAATCGAAAGAGGCGAAGCTTTATTCAAAAGATACGATATAGAAGAAGAGATAGGAATAAAACCGAAAGAAAATAAAAAAGAAATTAATCCTCCAAAAGACGATAAACATAAACCGAATATAGAAAAAGAAGAATTTGAAAAATTGGAATTATTAACCGCAAAAATAATATTCGCGGAAAAAGTCGAAAACGCGGACAAACTTATTAAATTCGTAGTCGATATAGGAGCGGGCGAACAAAGAGTAGTCATTTCTTCGATTGCAGAATATTATAAAGCGGAAGATATGATTGGAAAAACCGTTCTTTATTTGGCTAACTTGAAACCTAAAAAATTCAGAGGAATAATGTCTCATGGAATGCTTTTGCTTGCAGACAACGGAAAAACTTTATCCATAATGAAAGCGGAAAAAGATTTTGAAGCGGGATGCGAAGTAAATTAAAAGTAAATAATAAATTGTAATAAAAATGAAAAATAATAAATTCAAAAATCAATTTAACGAAAGCAAACTCAGAAAAAAATTAAGAAAAAATCAAATGTCCAAAAAACAAAAAGATATTTTAAAAAAAATGTTTATATCTTTTTTGGGTTTGATTCTTATTTGCATTTTTGTAATAATAATAAATAAAGCGAAAGTTTTGAGAGTGGAATTGAGAGGATTAAATTTTTTGAATCCAATCGATATAATAGAAGAAGCTGAACTTTCAAAATACAATAATCGAAGTTTTTTTAATATTCCTAAAAAAGAAATAAAAAACGAGATTGAAAAAAATATAAGGCTTGAAGTGGAAAATATAAAACTCTCTTTTCCCGATTTGCTTATAATAAACTTAAAAGAAAAAGAAACTTTATTTTTGCTCGAATCCGAAACGGGAATATACGAAATTACGGACGAAGGCTACATTATAAAAAACGACATTATATATAATTACGATGTTCCTTATATTACGGGCTTGACTATTAACCCGACTAATACAAAAATTGAAAACGATTACGCTCAATATTTTGTTTCGGTAATTTATGAGGTTAAAAAAAATAATAAAGATATTTATAATTTAATTTCAGAAATAAACGCTTTTGGAAACGATTTGATACTTTATCCGAGAGGCTATCCCGTTCAGGTTATTTTGGAGAAATATGTTAAGGCTTCAAAATTTATTGAACTTGCCGCAATATTAAAAACGGTTAGGGAGCAAGCGAGCGCGACTTATAGAATAGACTTTAGATTTGACGAAGCGATAACGGTTAATTAATTTTCCATTGTTCTGGATTTTTATTCCATTCTATCGCTATTTTAAAATCTTCCTCGCTTATAAATTTTTTGTCTTTCGCTATTTTCATTAAAGTTGAAAAATTTGATAACGAAGAGAATTTTATTTTTGCCTCTTCAAAATTTTTACTTGCCTTTTCAAATTCGTAAGAGAATATGGATATTATTTCAAGTCCAATCGCTCCTTCTTCTTTAGCCGATTCAAAAGCCTTAATCGAACTTGTTCCTGTGGAAATTAAATCTTCTATCAATATTAATTTTTTGCCTTTGCATTCCGCTCCTTCGATTTGTTTTCCTTTGCCATGTTCTTTTTTTTCGCCTCTTATATAGCATAAAGGTTTATCTAATTCGTAAGCGATAAACGAAGCCCAAGGAATTCCCGCGGTTGCAGTTCCTCCGATTATATCGAAATCTTTATTTTTCAATATGTCGACAAAAGCGTCAATAATAATTTTTCTATATTTTGGAAAACCGATTATATATCTGTTGTCGCAATAAATCGGACTCTTTATCCCCGACACAAAAGTAAAAGGATTCTTAATATTTAATTGCACTGCGTTCGTTTCAAGCAATGCTTCGGCTATAAGTTGCGATTTTAAATTTTTATTATTTTCAATTCCTTCGGCTATCTCTTCTATAATCATTTTGCAGGCTTTGACTCTGTCCTCGCTTTTAGTTATCGGTCTTCCGATTACAATATAATCGCATCCGTTTTCCATCGCTTCTTTAGGAGTCATTATTCTCTCTTGGTCATTGCTTTCAGCCCATTTTGGACGAACTCCAGGACATACGGTTATAAAAGATTCTCCGCATTCTTTTTTTATAATATTCGCTTCTCTCGGAGAACAAACCACGCCGTTTAATCCCGCTTCTTTTCCTAATTTCGCCCAATTTACCGCAAGGTCTTTAAGAGCCAAATTTGAATTAAACATGTTTTTTATATCGTTTTCGGACAAACTCGTTAATATTGTCACTCCTATTACCAAATTATTTTTATTAAGTTTTTTTATTTCTTCTACGGTTTTTTCCATCATTTTTTTACCGCCGCTTGTGTGAACATTAAACATAAATATATTTTGTTTTGCCGCAAATAAAGAAGCCATAGCGGTAGTATTCGGTATATCATGAAATTTCAAATCTAAAAATACTTTTTTGTTTTTGCTCGCCAAATATTCTATTATCTCTCCTTTTGTGTATAAAAAAAGTTCGAGTCCCACTTTATAAAATACAGCGTTGTCTCCCAATTCGTCTATAAGTTTTACCGCTTCGTTCATAGAATTGAAATCCAAAGCTATGATTAATCTTTCTTTAGGGTTTAACATTTTAAATTCTCCTATCAAACATTTTAAATTATTTATGCGCTATTCCTATTAATTCGTTTATATCTTTTATTTTATTTTCTTTAATATAATTTTCAATTCCGTTTATAACCTCGATTGGAAGAATCGGATTTGAAAATATTCCCGAGCCGATTGAAACTAAAGAAGCTCCCGCCATCATAAATTCCAAAGCGTCATTATAGTTTTCTATTCCGCCCATTCCTATTATTGGAATTTTCACTGCATTGAATACTTGATAAACCATACGAACGGCTATCGGCATTATGCATCCTCCCGACAGTCCTCCGAAAATATTTCCAAGCAAAGGTTTTTTAGTTTTTATGTCGATTTTCATCGCTAAAAAAGTATTTACTAAAGAAACGGAATCTGCCCCCGCATTTTCAACCGATTTTGCTATTTCCGTTATATCGGTAACATTTGGAGAAAGTTTTACTATTAAAGGTTTTTTAGTTAAAACTTTTTTGACGGATTTAGTTAAATTTTCCGCAGTTTTGCAATTTATACCGAAAGCCATTCCTCCGTTTTTAACATTTGGACAGGATATATTTAATTCTATAAAATCTATTCTTTCAATTTCGTTTGCAATTTCGGCAACGGCAATATATTCTTCTTCGCTCTCTCCGTTTATATTAAGAATTATCGGCGTTTCATATTTTAGATTTCCGATTATTTTATCTCTAAAATATTCAACTCCGGGATTTTCCAAACCTATAGAATTAATCATGCCAGAAGGAGTCTCGGCTATTCTTATCCCTTTATTTCCGTCTCTTTTTTTCAATGTAATTCCTTTTAAATTTACGGCTCCGAGTTTATCGACATCGAAATAATTATTATATTCTTCTCCGAATCCAAAACAACCAGAAGAAGTTATAACGGGATTTTTTAATTCTTTTCCTAAAAAATTGATTCTTAATTTTGACATAGTTATTTTAATTTTATATTACTAAATATTTCGCGTCAAATACGGGACCGTCATGGCAAACTTTAGCGTTCTTAATTTTTTTTTCTTCTTTCAAATTTTGTAAATTATCAAATACTTCTATATTGCATCCCAGACAAGCGTTGACTCCGCAAGCCATTCTCCTTTCCATTGAAGCGAAACATTTTATATTTTTTTTCAAAACCAATTTTATTATTTCTTTCATCATAATTTCGGGACCGCAGGTATAAATCAAATCAAAATTATTTTCTTTCAATAATTCTTTAGTTTTATCCACAGAGTTGCATTTATCTCCGACAGAACCGTCATCGGTGGTTATATAAAGTTTAATATTTTCTGTGTCGAAATATTCAATTATTTTTATCGCTTTTTCATTAGCTCCGCCAAAAATCAAAGTAATATTATTTTTCTCTTTTAATTTATTTATTAAAAGTTTGAAAGGCGCTATTCCCATTCCGCCCGCGACTATAAGCAAATTTTTATTTTTTATATTTGTTTCAAATCCGTTCCCGAGAGGTCCATGTATATTTACAATATCCGATATTTTGGATAAATTTTTTGTTCCTTCGCCTTTGACTTGATAGTAGAATTCCAAAATATTTTTATCCGCATTATGAACGCTTATTGGACGCCTCAAATATTTTTCGCATTCAATCATAAAAAATTGTCCAGCTTTCGTATATTCGGACGATTTTTCGGATTTTAATTTTAATAAATATTTATCTTCGGAGATTTTTATATTTTCTATTATTTCGCATTCTTCCAAAAACATAAAAAGCCTTTTGTAGATTTTTTATTTGAATATAAATTTATTAAAGTATAACATATACTATATATAATTTAAAGCCTATTAAACTAAATTATAATTATTTATATAATAAATCTAATAAAAAATATTTGCTTTTATTTGTAAATGAATTATAATCTATATAAACATAATTTATTTTAAAATTTAAGGATTGTCTATGTCAAAAGAATCTTATAAAGAAAGAATGGAAAAAACTATTAATAGTTTACAAAACGATTTAAAAGGAATAAGAACGGGAAGAGCGAACGCTTCTATTTTGGACGGAATAAAAGTCGAAGCCTACGGAAGCAATATGCCTTTGAAACAAGTCGGCAATGTATCGACTCCAGACGCTAAAACTATTATGATTCAGCCTTTCGATAAAAGTTTAATCGGCGATATAGAGAAAGCGATATTAAAATCCGATTTGGGATTCAATCCTTTCAACGAAGCGGGAAATATTAGAATTGTAGTTCCCGAGCTTACTAAAGAAAGAAGAGAAGAACTCAAAAAAGGCGTAAGACATAGAGGAGAAGAGGCGAAAATATCGATTAGAAATATCCGAAGAGATGAAAACGATAAAATAAAAAAAGAATTGAAAGATAAAAATATAACGGAAGACGAATCGAAAAATCAAGAGAAAAAAATACAAAATGAAACCGACTCTTTTATAAAGAAAATAGACGAATTGATTGGCGCTAAAGAAAAAGAATTAGACACTATATGATAAACGAGAATATTCCAAAGCATGTGGCTATAATAATGGACGGCAACGGAAGATGGGCGAAGGCTCATAACAAAAGCAGAAGTTACGGACACAGAAGCGGAAGCGAAAATGTGATAAAAATTGTGGAAGCCTGCTGCGAACTCAATATTAAGTATTTGACTTTATACGCTTTTTCAACGGAGAATTGGAAACGTCCCGAAGAAGAAAAAAAAGCTCTCTTCAAATTATTAAAAGAATTCTATAAAAAAGAAATTAAAAGATTAATATCGAATAATATTTTGGTTAAACATATTGGAGATATTGAAGCTTTTCCGAAAGACACGATAAAAACTATTAAAGAAACGGAAAATGAAACCGCAGAAAAATGCAAAAATCCTGTATTGACGGTTATTTTGGCTTTAAATTACGGTTTTAGAGATGAGCTTAAAAACGCAATAAAAAATATATGCGCCGACATAAAAGAAGAAATTATAAATATGGAAGATATTGACGAAGATTTAATTTCCAATTATTTATATACGAAAAATATTCCAGACCCCGATTTTATTATAAGAACTTCGGGAGAGAAACGATTGAGTAATTTTTTAATGTATCAAGCGTCCTACAGCGAATTATATTTTACAAAAACATTGTGGCCCGATTTTTCAAAAGAAGATTTCAAAATTTCTATAGAAGAATATTCAAATAGAGTAAGAAAATTTGGGGGCTTATAATGAGGAAAAGGCTTATATCGGTTGTTTTAACTTTGCCGTTGTTTATAGTAATATTATTTTATGACAAAGTTATATTTTTATTCCATTTATTAATATTATCAATTTCAATTTTCAGCGCGCTTGAAATTTTTTATATGGCGAAAGTGCATAGACAAAAAAATTTAAGGACTGTAATAACTACAATGATTGCGATGGTTTTGGGATATATTATAACAATTTGCGGAACTAAAGTTTTTGCGGGCGATTTTTCTTCTTTATATAAAATAGTTGAAACAAAAAATCCTTCAATGGATTTGTCTTTGATTATGGTTTTCGCTTTGATAGCCGCTTTATTTTTGATAAATATTTTTAAGGTTAATGTTTCTTCATTCGAGGAAAAAGGAAGAGCGATATTAACCGCGGTTTTTTGCTTTATATATGTCGGGCTTGGAATTTGGCATATATCTTTAATGAGATTTATGCCAAGCGGAAAATATTATATAGTTTTTATATTTTTATGCGCGTGGTTAAGCGATACGGGAGGTTATGTAATCGGGCGAAAATTGGGAAAACATAAACTTTCAAATACCGCTTCACCGAATAAAAGCGTTGAAGGTTTTATCGGAATGTTTATATTAACGATTCCTTTGATTTTGATTTATTATTATTTATATTCAAAAAATTATCTTACTAATTTACTTGGCGCAAATATTCCAAATTTTTCGTTATGTCAAATAGTCCTTTTAACTTCTATATTCATTCTTACAAGTTTTTTGGGAGATATGGGAGAGAGTTTGATAAAGAGAATGTATGACACTAAAGATTCTTCAAAAATATTTCCAGGTCATGGCGGAATTTTCGATATATTCGACAGCGTGATATTAACCGCTCCGATTTCTTATTATATATTTTTATTGTTGCAATAAGTAAAAATTTATTATCTAACTTTAAATATAGTCTTTTTCTTTAAGAATGAATTTGTATTTTTTATTAAAATCTTCAACGATTATATCGCTCCCATCGAAATAAGTTTTATAAGTAAAATCCAATTCTTTATTATAATTTTTTAATACGATATCTCTGACATCCGTTAAAATTATATTTTTATTGTCGAGTTTGTTCGGGTTTGAAAAATCGTATATTAAATAGCTGAATATTCTTTTGAAGGCGTTATTTTTTTCTTCCGAAAGATAAAAAACATAAAAAATAATTCTGCCGTTTTCTATAAAATAATGCTCCAAATCCACAAATACCAATATTCCTTTATTTTCGATAAATTTATTATTATAAAAATTAATTTCTTCTTTATCGTTTTCCAAATTCAAAATAGAAAAACCAGATAAATCTCTATTGAATATAAAATAATTATTTTGATTTTTATGTTTTAAGATTTTGAAAATTTTCGCGTCATCGCTTTTATAATAAAAAATTTTCTTATCAAAATTAAAAATCTCTCTTTTATATCCGATTATATCTTTGTTATGAATATTGCCGAAATATTTTTTATGTTTAATAGTAAATTCGTTATTTATTTTATTTTCTTTTTCTTCGGTAAAATATTTTTTGTCAAATAAACCGCCGTATTTTAGCCAATGATTTTTATATTCTTCGGTATAATAAAAATTTTCAAGTTTCATGCTTTTAGTATAGAATAAAATTTCTATTTAATCAACCTTAAAAATAATCGGGATTATAAAACAAACTGCAAACGCAAGTATTCCGTAAACATAGATATAAAGAACTGTTTTATCGTTTCCAATATCGGCAGATGCTTCGGATTTAAAAGATTTTATGATTGTTTTTATATTGCAAACGGAAATTATTATTAAATGAATAAAAATTGTTATATTCGTTAAAAGCAAAATTATTTTTGTCGCAGTTATTTTGTATTCGATAATTCTAAATATCGTTGCGCTTAAAACTACCAAATTAAATAACGCGGAAAAAATCGGAGCTATCAAATAAATCGCTTTTGTGAAAACTCCAGATTTATAATTCGGAGAGATAAAAAATAATGTAACCGCAATTAAAACGAGAAGAATATTATAAGTTATAAAAATAAATTTATTTTCGTAAGGACGAAGCAACGGAGAGAAAAGTCCGAGCAACGCGATAAATTCTAAAAATAAAAAAATCAAAATAATTCCTCTTTTTTAAATGTTGAAAATAAAATATATGAAATAAAAGGAATAACTCCACAAAGAAAAACAAAAATTATAATCGGAATTTTGAAAAATAAAAACATTTCTAAATCGCCATTTAATTCAAAATCAAAAATTTTGTTCATTATAGACAATAATAGAATATATAAAATCCAAATAATAAATAATATAAAATAAATTATTAAAGAAAATATTATCGTATTTCCCGTTAGCGTAAAAAATTTATTTATGTTTTTAATGTCGTTTATTATAAATTTATTGTAGGATAAACATACCAAAATAAAAAATATAACCAAAAAAAATATATTTGTAATTATAAGCATTTGAAAACACGGCATATTTAATTCTGTGTTTGTCAAATATAAAAAATCTATTGGAATTAGATAACTTAAAAAATGCCAAATTAAAAATATTAAAAGAAACGAAAGAAAAGACATCAAAATAACTTTTTTATTTAGCGGATATAAATTAAAAATTAACGAATAACAGAAAAAATAAAATATTTGAAAAGCAAAAGAATTGGTAAACATTGTCCGTATAAATTCTTCTCCTTTGTAATAGGATTCAAAATCAAATAGAATTCCCATATATGCGAGATAAGGAATAATCGCAACCGCCGATAAAATCAATACGGAAAGAAAATAAATAATTTTTTTAGTTTTTTCATTATTAAACATCATAAAATTCTCTCTTTACAAATTAAAATATTATTCTTTAAATATTAAATATTGTTTAAAATATTATTTAAAAATTTAGCCTTTATTATATATTATTTTTTGATAAAACGTCTTTCAATATAACGACAATCAAAAAACCGATTATGCTTATCAAAACTATTGTGGCTCCTGGTTTTAATCCGAAATAGTAAGAAATAAATATTCCAGCGATCGTCCATAATAAATTGAACAAAACGGAATATATTATGTTTTTTTTATAACTTCCCGCTACCTGCAAAGATGTGGCTACGGGAATAACAATCATTGAAGAGACGATTAAAGCGCCAACCGTTCTTGCCGATATTGAAATCGTAATCGCCGTTAAAATTGTAAAAATAAAATTTATTCTCCTAACGGGAACGCCCGACAATCTCGCGAGTCTTTCGTTAAAAGTTATATAAAAAATTTCTTTATAGAGCAAAATAAATGTTAATATCGAAATTAAACCTATTATAATAATTAGTTTAAGTTCAAAATCGCTTATCGCAACGATGCTTCCGAATAAAAAACTATTGAAATTGACATTATTTGCCACAAAGCCCGACATTAGTCCCGCCAAACCTACGCTTAATGACATTATTATAGCTATTGACATCTCTTCGTATTTTGAGATTTTTTTTCGTATATATTCTATAGACAATGCGGCTAAAATGCAAAAAATTACCGAAGCTAAAATCGGATTAATATTAAAAACGAGTCCGAAAGTTATTCCCGCAAGCGAAGTATGAGAGATTGCATCTCCAATCATAGATAATCTTTTTAATACTATGACTACTCCGATGCATGGAATTATAAAGCCTAAAATTATTCCGACTAAAAAAGCTCTTCGCATAAAATCGAATTGAAATATTTCCATTTTAGATTCCTCCAATATTGCTATTATTGCTATGCGGATGTTTATGTTTATGCGATAATTCCAATTCCAGCTGTTCCTTGTCGAGTTCCATTAAATTTCCTTCCTCGAAGCAGAATATTTTTGAAGAAATTTTTGAAGCTTTTTCAATATCATGCGTCACCATTATTATGGATATGTTTTTATTTTTATTTAAATCGCTTAAAATATTATAAATTATATCTACAGTTTCAGAATCGACTCCGTTTGTCGGTTCGTCTAAAATAAGGATTTTTGGATTTGCAACTAAAGTTCTCGCTAAAAATACTCTTTGAATCTGCCCTCCAGAAAGTTTTGAAATTGTCCGTTTTGAATATTTTTCCATTCCTAAAAGTCTAAGAGATTCGATAACTTTAGCGCGACAATTTTTATTTGGGAATTTAAAAAGTCCAATATCGCAAAACATATTCGACATAACGGTTTCGTAAACAGTCGCGGGAAAGTTTAAGACTTTATAATAAGCGTTCTGTTCCAAATAGCCGATACAATACAATCGATTAAATTTTTTTATATCGTCTCCAAAAATTTTTATTTCGCCTTTATTTTGATTCAATTCTCCCAAAATTAATTTTAAAATCGTGCTTTTGCCCGCTCCGTTTGAGCCGATTATTGAAACAAAATCTCCTTCGTTTACAGAAAAGCTTATATTTTTAAGTATGTATTCGGAAGTATAACCGAAATAAACTTTATTGAATTCTATAATTTTATTATTATTCATTAATTAAGTCCGTCAAGTAAAGATATAAGATTTTTTTCCATAATAGAAAAATAATCTTCTCCCGCTTCAATATCTTTTTCGATTAAAGATTCTATAGGATTCAAAGTCAATATTTTAATTTGAGTTTCTTTCGCTATGGAATCTACCAATTTTGAACTTGAAAACTCTTCGTAAAATATCGCTTTCACATTATTATTTTTTATGAATGTTATAATATTTGCCATCGCTTTTGGGTCCGCTTCGTCTCTTGCGATTGCGATTTGATTCAAAGAATATTCCTTACAAAAATGTCCGAACGCTGGATGAGTCAAAACCAAATTTCTATTTTTTATATTCGATAAAGAAGTTTTAATTTTATTATCGAGTTCGTCCAAACGATTTGCGTATAAATTATAATTAGAATCGTAATAATCTTTACTTTCAAAGTCGATTTCTATTAAACCGTTTTTTATATTTTCCATTTGGATTTTTGCATTTTTCGGCGATAACCAAAAATGAGGGTCTAAATTATTTTGATTATTTATATTGCTCGAAGAATCGACATATTTTATATTTAAAGTTTCTTTAACCGAATCAACCCAATGCTCCATTCCTCCGCCATTGAAAATAAATAAATCGGCTTTCGACAGATTCGCCATATCTTTTGAAGTTATTTCAAAATCATGAGGCTCTGATCCTGTAGAAGTCATATTATATACA
>NZ_SJDU01000409.1 GCF_005518285.1 Brachyspira catarrhinii
CTTTCGGGTAAAAGTATTTTTTTACATTTTCAAGTTTTAATATTATATCATTATCCATTTATAACTCTTAATCATTTTATTTTTTATAATAGTAATACATTATAATTCATAAATCAAGTATTTTAATTTCATAATATTAATTGACTATTAATTTATATATAGTATAATATATAAAATTGTAAAGAAATTACATATGAAACAAATAAATCATTTTATTTAATTAATTTTTTTTTTACTGTTTCAAAAATTATTATAATAAATCAATATACAGCTTTTATATATTTATGGAGAAGCATATGAGAAATAAATGCATAATATATATACTTATCATTATTATTTCAATATTTATGGGAGTAATAACAAGAATACAATTGACTAATCTATACTCTCTTAATTCTGACATGATAGAACATTATTATCATATGAGAAAATACTATGACAATAAAATTATACCTGTTACTGGGGCTTTATTAGAGGGTGGAAAATATATAGGAGATCCTTATAACAAGTCTTCTGAGGCTTATTCAAGTAAAATAGCAAGAATACCTGGCGGATATTTTTATTTAGAATATATGTTTTTTTATTTTTTATCTGGTGAAAATTTAGATTTAGCAAGAATTTTATATGGAATTGCTATGACATTATTTTCCTGTATATTTCTAATATGGATATATAAAAAATTTGGATTTAAGATATTAGCAATCATGACATCATTAATACTTGTCAATATAACTTTTTTCACAATTAATAATAAATTTTATAATCCTCATACTGCTTTTATATTATCATTCATATCAATACCGATTATATTAGAGTATATAACAAATAAAAAATGGAATTATATATATGCTATATTTATATTTCCAATAATAGCATTAGAAGCAATGGGACATATGTCAACATTTTTTAACTTAGTTCCAACGCTTATAGTATACTTTATCATAAGATGGAAAAATACAAAAAAAAATATAATTCCTCTATCAATAGGTATATTCATAGCATTTTTATTATATCTTCCATATTTAATATCAGAAATAAACAATGGCTTTCCAAATCTTATGAATGCTATAGCCTTAAGAAATAAATCAAAACCAATAATTCAGCCGCCGCAAATTTGGTCTATACTATTTTTTCCAACAAATGAACCAAATGCTAATTATGGAAACAGCATATATTCAATATTTGCTCATTGGTTCAATGGAGATATAATATTAATATTTAGCTTTATTTTCTACGTAGCATCAATAATAATAGGGATTTCAGCTTTTATTATTTTGTTAAAAGATTTTTTTCAAAAAAAATTAGAAGATGAAAAAAATATTATATTTAGAGAAACTGCTCTTATATATTTACTTTATATTATCGTTACAACTGCATTATTCATGATACTAAATTTAGGATCAGCAAGAGCTAGATATTTCCTTAATATTTACCCTCTAACTTTTATACCAATAATATATTTAGTTAAAAAAATTGAAAATAAGAAAATATTTAATATATTTTTGATATTTATATTACTAAACCCATTAGCTGTGTTTATAGAAATGAAGCATTTATACAGAAATGAAAATAAAACAGGGTGGAATTTTATGATGCCGCATATAGAACAAATAAAAAAAGATTCTAATGGATATTCATTTGATATTAATACCAATAGCTACTACCCAATACTGCTATTAAAAATAGATAATAAAGATTTTATAGTAGATACTAACGCCAATATTAAATATCATGTAATATCAGTATATGATAAAGATTTTAACACTAATAATATGCATATGATATACTCAAATAGTGCATATATCACTTATAAAGAGTATAAAGATATTATAAATACTAATTAATCAAATGACAAGCACATAAATGACCATTACCTGTATCTTTTAATATA
>NZ_SJDU01000410.1 GCF_005518285.1 Brachyspira catarrhinii
ATGTCCAAGTTGCGGAAGCCGAGATATTAAATTTTCCGCTATAAATAAAATGATAAATAAAAAATAATCCATAAAATATAGAGGGAGGCAAAATGATTAATATAATCTTTTTTAGAGTATATTCTTTATATCCAACCTAACTTTTAAGAATTGCTTTAAAATTAAAAAATCAAAAAAAATAAATATTAAAAAATAAAATTAAAAAAAATTAAGACAAAGGAGATAAAATTATGAGTTATAAAGATTTATTTGAAAACGAAGGAATTAAACCGTCTATAACTATTCAATTAAAAGATAAAATAGACGAAAAAGTTTTTGGCGATATTTTAATTAAAGAAGGATTAACTAAAATATCAATAGAAATGAAAAATTCCGAAAAATCAATCGTTTATAATTATTTTAAATTTATAGACGAAACAAATTTAGATAATATTGCGACTATGTGTATTATAGTTTTAGACGCTGAAAGTTCATGCATATATTATGTAGAAACTATATCACGCGAGATGAAAGAAATTGGAGGAAATTTATTTAAGACATTTAATCCTTCTACTAGTGTTGAGGATAAAACAGTATCTATGCTAGAATTGGTTGGTGGATTGGCTGGCGGATTGTATAAAGGAGCTTTTGGAGCTATTGCTGATAGTATAAAAGATAAAGATATTGAAAATTTAGAAGGTTGGCAGTTAGTAGAAAAAGCGATTAATAAAATTAATAAAAATAAAAATGATTTCATTGATAGTATGAAAGAAATACTCTTTAGAGAAAAAATACTTGACGAAGTATATGATAAATCTGGAGAGTATGAAAATAATCAAAACAAATATGAAGCCGATACGGACGATATTATAGAGAAAATTGATTATAATATGCCATCTCGTCCTCATTATGAAGCGTTTATTATCAAACATTTTATTAAATATGTTATGGATAAATATAAACAAGAGATTTCATAATTTGTAAGCAGTAAAATAAAACCGCTCGATTAATCGATTTGAGATTTTGAGCGGTTTTATAATTAAAATTTTTAAAAATTTATTAGGCGTAAAATGTCAGAAATGTAAAAGTAAGTATATTAGCGTTTTGCCTATAATATATTGATTTAAATTTTAGTTAGAGATTATTTGATTCGATTTGGTTTTTAATAAGTCGTATATTTGAATTTTACATTTTTCATTAATATTTTGACAAATAATAATTTTTTGTTATAATATAATTATGAAAAATAATAAAGACAATATTGAAATAAAAAAATTAAGCGACTTATTTGCCCGATACCTACTCGGAAAAAATGGAAACGAAGATTTGCTTGAGAATTTAGTTAACGCAACTTTAAGCGATTTCAATTTTGAAGAAGTTAAAGATTTAGAAATTATCGACCCGTTTAATTTGTCCGAAAATATTGATTTGAAAGAGTCAATCATTGATGTTAAAGCGAAGACTAAAGACAATAAAACGGTAATTATAGAATTCCAACTTTGCGGAAATAAAAATTTCGTAGATAGAATATTTTATTACATTTCAAAAAACATTGTAAGCGAATTAAGGGAAGGCGAAGATTATCAAGAAGTTCAAAAAATAATTAGCATTAATTTGCTCGACTTTAATTTGGATTTTGGAGATGAAGGCAAACCTCATAGATGCTTTAAGTTAATTGACACCGAAAACCAAAATATTAGTTTAGACTATATTCAGATGCATATTATCGAAGTTCAAAGATTTATTGATATATTAGAAAATTCAACGATTGAAAAATTAAAGAAAAATAAACTTTTGACTTGGATGAAATTTTTTACAAGCAATAATTTAGAAAATATAGAAAAAGAACTTAAGGAGGCAAACCCAATTATGACAAAAGCGATTGAAGAATACAAAAGATTTACTT
>NZ_SJDU01000411.1 GCF_005518285.1 Brachyspira catarrhinii
TAACAACAATGGCTTTGCTTACTATGGCAAGCGCAAGCGTATTCGGTATGTATGGGGTTGATACGGATTGGATATTCTTCCTCACGCATGGCAATCAGTTCAGAGCAAGATTAGACCAACTTGGCTTCACGCTCGGAAACGACATGATTAAAGGAACTTTCGGTTTCGACAATAACACGGGATTTGGCGGAACTTACGGAGCTATGTTGCAGCGTGATGGTAATAGCGGCGACTTTTACGATTGGGTTCCTTCAATCTCAATGGGAATTGGCTACACTTCTTCCGCAATAGGAATCGGAGTGGGTTATAACGCGACCATTGGACCAAGAACTCAAAAATACAACGGCAAAGACACCGCAAAAACGGTAAACAAGTCAACTCACACTCCAGTATTGGTTTTGAACGCTATGGATAACGCTTTCAGAATGGCTATTCCAATTCAAGTGTATGTTAATAACGATAAAGGCAGCAGTTGGAAACAGAACGAAATGGCTGTAAGCGTTGATTCTCAATTCAGATATTATACTGGTTTGGATATGTTGCCGCAAGTTAGATTGTATTTGAGATACGGTTATTATGGATGGGATAACGAGTATGCGGGCGTAAAAGATAAAGGCAAACATGCGGAATCATTCGGTTTCGATTTGAGATTCTACTTTGGCTCTGTTGTGGAAGAAGTCGCTCTTCAACCTATAGTTAAATTAGCTTATAATACCGCTTTGGGAAAATATCATAATTTTGCAAGAGTTCAAGCCGTTAATGCTATGAATGGCGCTTACGATAGACAGACTGTAAGATATGGAACGGGCGTTTGGAATTTGCAATTAATGACAGGTTTAGGTTTGACTGCAAACTCCGATATAGTTTCGCTTTATTTGGAACCAGAATTGGGTTTGAAAGTAAATCAAGCTGGAAGCGCGACTCAAAAGAATGTTAAAGAAACTTACGGTTTGGGCTACAATGTTTACGCGGAAATCTATATTACTCCTCTACAAAACCTTGAATGGTATTTTGAAATGGAAATTGGAAACGCGATGGACACTGGACTTCCTACAGGTTTTGGATTTAACGGAACTACGGGCATAACTTGGTATTTGCCAGCGCTATAAACTAATTAGAAAATAGAAAATTTTAAGAAAGATTGAGAGGCTTGTCCGAATGGGCGAGCTTCTTTTTTATTGAAGTAAAGAATTTGATAACAAGGGGTTTTAACCCCTTGTGTTAACAATTCAAAGAAAAGCATACAAGGGGCTGAAGCTACCTTGTTATTAGGGTTGAGGATTTGTCATTGCGAAATAGTGAAAACTATTGAAGCAATCTATAAAGTGTGGATTGCTTCGGGCGTTGCCCTCGCAATGACTGTGGTAAAACAACTCCGTGCAGATTACAAAGTCTACATAAAAATAGAGTTTGTTAGCATGGAAAGTCAAGCCACTACAAAGCAAGCATTAGATTTTAGTAAAGATTGCTAATGTTTGATTAATTTGAATCTTTCTTAAATTTTTCACTATAATTCGGCGTCTTTCGTGTGTTGCGAACGAGAGGCGCTGTTTTTTATTTTAAAGTTAATGGTAGTTTGATTGGAATTTACTTATTGATAAAATTTATAAAAATTTAGATTTGTTATTTTGATGATTTTTTTTATTTATTAGTGGGTTAATAAATATAGGTAGTTATTAAGGTTTAAAGTTTTTCTCCGTCTGGACGCAGTTTGCGAATTTCTTCAATGGTTAAACCCGTGATTTCGCTTATAAGATTAATGTCCATGTTTTTTGATTTCATTGATTTTGCTATTGAGTAACTATTTTCTTTTATTCCTTTCTTAATACCTTCTTTTATTCCTTCTCTTCTTTTATCTTCAAGCGATATTTGTTTATCGTATTGC
>NZ_SJDU01000412.1 GCF_005518285.1 Brachyspira catarrhinii
GTCAAGACTAAAGCCCCGACAATTTTAATTTATTTTTTAATATTTATTTAATTTTTTATCCTATTTATTTAAATTTAATGCTCGTCTCCAATGGCAATTCCAATATAAATCGCCGATAATAACGAAAATATATAAGCCTGCAAAACCGCAACAAACATTTCAAGAACATATATAAAACTTAAAAATAATATGGCAAATGGCGAAACTAATAAAGTCCCCGACATAATAATCAAGTAAGGAATAACTATAAGCATTATATGTCCGCCCGTCATATTGGCAAGCAAACGAATCGTCAAAGCGAAGGCTCTATTGAATAAAGTTACAAATTCCAAAAACCAAATCAAAGGAATTAAAACAAACGGCAAACCTTTTGGAACTAAACCAACCCAATATTTTATGATTCCTTTTTTTCTTATTCCCGCGATTACATAGCATATAAAAACTAAAATCGCTATAGCTCCCGTAAAACCGATATTCGCTCCAACCGCTCCCGCCAAATAAGCGTAATGTCCATCTTCCGTTTTGAATTTCAATAACGGCGGAATTACTCCGATTAAATTTGAAAATAAAACGAATAAAAAAATCGTCAAACAAAAAGGCGTATATCTTTTTCCGTCTTCGCCTAAAGTAGGAGAGATAACATCCTTATTCATATAATCTATAACAATTTCAAGTATATTTTGCAAATAAGTCGGTTTATTGAAAGGTCTTTTTAATTTGTAAGCCAAATATTTCATACTCGCAATGCATAAAATGGCGGCTAAAGTTATTAATATAATATGCTTCGTTATTCGAAAATCAAAATTAAAATAATTTCCCAATCTCACGGGAATTGTATAATAAGGATGTTCCGTATTGTCGGCAATTTCTTCCATAATGTAATCGTTAATATTTTCGGAGGCAAAAATTTTATTGCAATTAAAATTAAACGCCGTAAAAAGAAATATTGCGATTATTAAAATTCTTTTTGTCGAATTTAATTTATTTAAAATATTTAATCTAAATCTATTCATAATTAATTTATTCTTTAATTTTATAGTCATTAATTTTATAACTATTAAATAAAAAATCAACTATTTTAAAAACTAACTTTTTATAATTTTTCTATCGCTTCGGATTCCGTATTATAAATAGGCAAAAAACTCGTTAATTTTGTAAGCTCCAAAACTTTTTTAACGGGTTCGGTTATTTTTATAAGTCCTATTTTTCCGTTTACTTTCTTAAAAGTTCCCAATACGGAAATAAAAACTCCGATTCCGCTGCTGTCGATATAATGAACTTCTTCCATATTGATTATTATTCTTTTCGCTCCAAAATCGATTTGCGAAATCATAGCGTCTTTTAAGTCGGATGAAGAATAAATATCAATGTCTCCGAAAAGTTCGAGGACAACCGTATTATTTTCAATTTCTTTAGCGGATATTTCCATTTATAATAACTCCAAAATTAAAACTTTATTTATATAATTTTTTATATTTAAAATATCATAAATAGAAAATTTTACAACTAACTACTAATAAAATAAATAGTAGGTTTATAGCTTAATTGTTTTTTTATTAAAATGATTCTATACCTATTCACAAATCATAATTCTATCTTTATATCCAACGGCTTTAACTTTAACAATATCTTTTTTCTTAATATCTTCATCGCTTTTAAATTTTACTTTCATATATTCTCCGCTCGTTCCGATATAATAATTATTTTCCAAAACTTTCTCAACGATTATATTTAATTCTCTGTTTATAGCGTTTTTATAATAATCTTCTTTCATTTTATTATTTAAAACATTTAATAATTTCGCTCTCTTTAATTTTGTCCTGTATCCGACTTGATTCTCCATTTTTGACGAAGGAGTATTTTCTATCGTATTAAAAT
>NZ_SJDU01000413.1 GCF_005518285.1 Brachyspira catarrhinii
ATACTTTTGCATGATATAACCAATATCATACTCAAAATAACCGTTAAAATAATAGCGATGATATATTTTAAATATTTCATACTAACCTCCGTAAATTTTTATAATAACAAGGTGGCTTCAGCCCCTTGTGTTTCCTCTGCAGTTTACATGCAAGGGGTTCGCTCTGCAGTTTACATGCAAGGGGTTAAAACCCCTTGTTATTTCGTTCGTTGTCATCGCCTCGCGGCGAATGACCGTGTTTTTTCCGTCATTGCGAGCCTCGACACCGTAGGCGTGAGGCGTGGCAATCTCTATACTCTGTGGATTACTTCGGACTTCGTCCTCGTTCCCACAGGGACGCCTCTGGCGAATGACATAACAGTCGTCATCGCCTCGCGGCGCACAGCGTGTGCGAGGGCAAAGTCTGAAGCAATCCAAATTCTTATAACAAGGGGTAGCTACCCCTTGTTATTAATATCTCAAATCCGTGCTATAATCCACGCTTTCCTCTCCATAAGTAAGCCAATATAAATTGAATCTTCTGAAAATTATCTTGGTTGAAGAGTCAGCTTCTTCCGTCAAAGTGCCGATAGTTCCGTCCGATAGAACTGTTATTGCTGGATAACCATCGCTCACGCCGCTATTTGCTACAATCTCGCCAGTGTAGGCATATTTACTGCCGCTTTTATCTCCATTATTAAAATCGTTGGTAGTAAGTTTAACGCTATAACTGTTTTGTCCATAATGAGAGAGAGCCATTAAGCCATATTTTAAGCCTTCGGTTTTAATAGGTTTTCCGTTGAATTCATATCTTACTAAATCGGCATGTTTGCCATTTGCAGATTCTTCTTGTAGAACAGTTGTGATTGTCCAATTTTGACCACAATCGGAAGAACGAGACCAATACATCACATTATTCTGTCCCGTAGTTGAAGTTTTTTTCCAATCGGCGCTTCTCATATTAATTAAGATATTTCCATCGTAAGTTTCATATAATTTACTCTCATATGAAGTAAAACTTCCTAATGGGTTACCGCCTTTTCTTGTTTTCACATCTGCTTTTATATTGTTTATATTGTTATTCCAAGTTATGCCGTCATTATCGGAGGTTATAGTAGTCGTCCACACGCCCGTTGCATTTTTATTTTGACTGTTAGTTAAATAATAATACGGGAATAATAATTTATTCTGACCTGCATTAGCGCCATGCCTTAAAGTAACGCCTTGTCCGTAAGTTACAAAGTTAGTGATAGTTTGCCCAGTAGCCGTCTTAGCAACATCTTGAACTTGAATTTCTACTTCTCTCGTCCAAGTTGCGCCATTATCCGAACTTCTATAGAAAATAGTATTTGTATAATCGTTGGATGTTGTTGTAATTCCTAATAAAACATCGCCGTTATGACAATTAATAAAAAACGGATTACGGCTATTAGCTCCCGCTCCAAGTTGAGAGGTTAGCCAAGTATATCCAGAATCCAAACTTCTTTTAACGAAAATATTTCCGTCATAATCTCCAACAGCGGCTATTAAAACTCCCGTAGATGTGGTAGTCAAAGCTGGTATTCCGCCGTTTTCAAACAAAACCATAGAATTATATTCGGGGTCATAATCTTGATTTTGTTCTTCTTGAGAGAGCGAGTTTCTTGGCAATGTCCAATTTCCTACTTGCGTTCCTCCTCCGCTTCCTGATAATGGTCCCGTGTCGTTGGCTGCGATAGAATTTCCATTGTCGCCGCCGCCTACAATACCAGTTCCGTTATCTTGCTCGTTTGCAGTATTTGAACCTTCTGGCTCGGTGTATCGCTTACATGTAAATACCATAAGGATACTTAAGATAATTAATAATACTTTTTTAGCTGTTTTCATAATGAAAAGCCTCCGTTTAAATATATTT
>NZ_SJDU01000414.1 GCF_005518285.1 Brachyspira catarrhinii
GGTTCATAAGAACACTCTTTGTTTATTATATTTTCGATTTCTTCTAAAGTGTAATTTTTATTTTCCATTTTATTCTCCTTAAAATTATTTTCATTCTCATAAAAAATTATTAATATTATGACAGTAAATGACATCTAATTACAAAATTTTTTTGATACCATTTCTGTTTGACCATGCTGCATATATATTCTATGAGATAGTTCAAATATATGGGCAGTTCTTATTTTATTTCCTGATTGTATATATCTTATTTTATCTTCTGCATCATTATATTTATCTATTTCTAAAATCCTTTTATATGTTTTTAAAGCATTATCTGAATTGTTTAATTTAATATAAATCTCTGCAATAGATTCTAAATAAAATATACTATCCTCACTATCTGTTACTTTTTCCTCATATATTTTTATAAGCTCTTCATAGGCAAGATTAGCTTCTTCATATCTTGAAACTTTTTGATAGAATAATGCTAAATATGATAAGTCTTCCATACAAAAACTTATTTTATCTTCATATTCTTCATCTGTATCTGATATTTTTGTCTTTTTAAATCTCTCTATTTTTTTGAGACAAAGTCCTATAGCTTTACCATATATTTCAAATGCTTTTTCTTTATTATCAATTTTGCCATATAAGTCCCCATGTTTTTCTAAAAGCTCATAATCCTTTTTATTTTTTAATATTTCTTTATCATACTTTTTTATTAAATCATGATATATTTCAAATGCTTCTTCTTTGCATCCGATTTTCATATAAATATCAGCCATTTCTTCCAAATACATTTTTTGATAATATTTATACTCTTTTATAAGTTCTCCGCATCTTTCAATAGCTTTTTTATAATATAAATTTCTATTTTCTATATCATTTAACTTATCATATAAATGAGCAATATTTTTTAATGTATTTAATTTAAAGCATACTGTATATAAATATGAAACTTCATGTCCATCATTAACTATTTTTAAATATTCTTTATATGCTTCTATTGCCTTTTCATATTTTCCAATATTTTTATAAGCTTCTGCCAATTTTTCATAATATCTGCATGGTCTATTATAAAGTTCTATAGCCTTATTATAATAATTGGCAGCTTCTTCGTAATTGTTTATTTTTTCATAAGTTTCAGCAATATTAATATAATAGTCTGTATTTTTACTATCAGCCTCTAAAGCCTTTTTATAATAATTAATAGATTTTTCATAATTTTTTGTTTTTCTATATACACTAGCAATATAATTAAAAAAACATGCAGAATTATCTGGATACATATTTATAAGCATTTTATATATATCTATTGCCTTATCATAATTTTTAGTTTTCTCATATATTCCAGCTATATTTTCATAACTTTCTTTAGATATTTTATTATGTAATTCTATAGCCTTATCATATTCTTTATATAATTCATAGAAATGTGAGAAATGAGATATATAACCTTTAGCATTATACGAATTATTTTTTATAACATTAGTATATGCTTTGACTATATCATTATAAATTTCGCTTCCTTTGAAATTTTTATATTCTTCTTTTCTATTAGGAAAAGGTATAAAATAAAATGGAATATATGCATCTTTTTCTATACTATTTTCTAATGCATATACTGCCTCATCATTATTACCTAACTTTTTATATAAATCATACAATGATTTTACTGTATAAAGACTTCCGTAAAAATAATCATCTAATCTGCTGTCTGCATTAATATACAATGCATTTTCATAACTTTTCACAGCTTCATCATATTGATTATTTTTTTCATAACTCAAACCTAAATAATACCAAGCATCAGATAAATTATAACCATAGTCAAAACTATTTATAGCTTCTTTCAAATTTTCTGCAGCATCTATACTGCTTCCTA
>NZ_SJDU01000415.1 GCF_005518285.1 Brachyspira catarrhinii
TGTTTTCTCCGCCATTTTCTAATTTATCCTTTTTTACTTAAATCGTCATTGCGAGCATTTCCAATGCAAAGCAATCCACACAGAATAGATTACTTCGGGCGTTACCCTCGTAATGACAATTTTTATTATTTAATCTATTTATATAATAACAAACTTTCAAAAAAAGTCAACTACTTTTTTATATGTTTAATATCGGATTATAAAGTTGTAAATTTTAATAAGCCAATATAAAATTTAATAATACGATTTAATTTTTATCTCGGCGTAGAACCCAAATATTGCATTATCTGAACTCTTCTGCTTTCCACATCCTGATACAAATTCGCCACAACTTGATTTGTCGAAGCCATCGGAGACATTCTACTTCTAAAATCATTATAAATATTCAAAGCTTCTACGACTTTATTTTGCTCGATATAAATATGTCCGATTGCGTATAAAGCGAAAGCTCCATTCTGACTTAATTCGTTCGTATATTTTGAATATATATCCGTTGCCTCGTTATATCTTTTTTGATTAAGATAAATATTAGCCAAATCGAATTCCAAAGACGATTTATCTTCTCTATTCAAATTAGGAATTCTCAAAGTTTCGTTTAATATATTTACCGAAGAAGTTATATCTCCCATATTCGCATACAAAATAGCCAAATCTTTATTAACCGAAAATATTTGCTCCGAATTTTTAGCTCGATTTTTAGCTTCGTTTTTCGCCCATATAGTCTCTTCGATATCCTGCCTATTCTGATAAACATAATTTGCATAAGCGCTATAACTTTCAAAACTATTTTCAATCGTAGCCTGCTCTTTCATAGCCTCGACTTGACTTTTTGGAGTTTTTAATTGCGCTTCGATTCTCTGAGTGAATTGTCTTATCTGCTGATAGGTTTGATTCTGTTCTCTTGCAGTATCTCCTATATCTCGTCCTCTGTGAAAAGTTCTTTCCGCTTTATCCAAAACTTCTTTCGCTTTATTCAAATATTCCGCTTCTCTTTCGTAAGGCGTTTCTTTTGCGCGAGCCAAATATTCGTAAGATGCCGCCAAATTAAAATACGCGGGATAAATAAGTTTTTCAAGTTTTATAAGCTCTTCATACATTATCGCCGCTCTTTCGTAATTTCCGTCAACAATCGCCTGATTTCCAACGGCAAAATAAACATTCGACATATCGAAACCTATTTTAAGCATTTTATCTTCTTCTTCTCTTTTTAATTTTTTCAATTCTTCTATTTTTTCGTTAGCTTCGTTTTTGGTTATTCCGTTTCTCGCTTCGTCTCTATTTCCCATATATTCCAAAAGTTTATTATAGGTTTTTATTTTTCTATTATACATATCTATTTTTGCGAGCGAATAAGAACTTATAAATATTTCTCTCGTCAAAAAATCGTAATGCGAAATCTCTTCGTCCGTTCCTTGCATAACATAAGTATTCCAATAATCTTCTTCCGTTTTTAATTCTGGGAAAGGAAGCTCATACATCTTTACGAATTCTATCTCTTCGTTTCCGTTATATATATTTTTTCTCTGAATCGATATTAAACCTTCGTCAAGCAAAGCGTTAATATCCGAAGCGATTTTTGAATCTTCGTAATCTCTTTTCAAATGCTCTTTCGCAATCTCTTTATAATCGTTAATTGTAAGCACTTTAAAGAATTCCAATTCGTCAACCAAAGCGTATTTTATAGGCTGAACTTTAAAAACGAGTCCGTAAGCCTTAAAATAATAATCTCCGAGCCTCTGAAGTCCGTCTCTTCTCCAAGCCATGTAATAAGGGCGTCCCGCGTCAATAAAATCTTTATCAACCGCGTCGCTTATATCCCCGAGTTCTCCCGTAGCTATAAATATTCTCATAAATTAT
>NZ_SJDU01000416.1 GCF_005518285.1 Brachyspira catarrhinii
TCAAAATTAGCGCAACCTCTCGCTTTGGAGTTTTTAGCCGTGTCGACTTTTATGCCCAATTCTTCCATTCCTTCGAGTATCTGTCCTCTTATTTCTGGAGCGTTTTCCCCTATTCCGCCCGTAAAGACTATGCCGTCCAAATGTCCCAAAACCGCCATATAAGAACCGATATATTTTTTGATTCTATAGCAGAACATTTTAATCGCCAAAGCCGCTCTCGGATTTTTTGATTTTTCTTCTTCCAAATTTCTCATATCGTTGCTTACGCCCGAAATTCCCAAAAGCCCGCTCTTTTTATTCAAAATATTATCCATATCTTTCGGAGATAAATTTTCTTTTGCCATTATAAAAGTCGCAACCGCTGGGTCCATATCGCCCGAACGCGTTCCCATTACCAAACCTTCCAAAGGAGTAAGTCCCATGCTCGTATCTACCGATTTTCCTTCCTTAACCGCTGTCACGCTCGCGCCGTTTCCCAAATGACAAACTATAACATTAGCGTTAGGTTTATTTTCAACTCTGCAAAACTCTCCGTAAACATATTTATGAGATGTTCCATGAAAACCGTAGCGGCGAATTTTATATTTGTCGTAATATTCGTGCGGAATCGCGTATAAATAAGCATGCTCTGGAATCGTTTGATGAAAACTTGTGTCGAAACATAAAACCATTTTCGTGTCTTTTGGAAGTATTTCCTGACTTGCTCTTATTCCTTGCAAACCCGCTGGATTATGAAGAGGACTTAAATCGGAATATTTTTCTATTTCTTTTATGGCATCGTCCGTCAAAAGAGAACTTTTATTGAAAGCCTCTCCGCCATGCACGACTCTATGCCCAACTCCCGAAATTTCTTTCATATCGGAAATAACGCCGACATCCTTATCGGTTAAAAGAGAGAAAATAAGCGCCATTCCGTCTTTATGATTTGCGACTCTTTGCTCCAATTTTTTTTCTTTGTTTTTTTCAACCGCGGTATGTTTGAGAGCGCTCGTCTCTTCGCCGATTTTTTCCAAAAGCCCTTTAGCCAAAACTTTCGCTTCGGGCATAGAAAATAATTGATATTTAATGCTCGAACTTCCCGAATTGATTACCAATACATTCATAACAAAAACTCCTTTGTAGTTTATATTTTTTATAATATATAATTTAACATATAATTACATATAAGGCAAGGATTTAATCAATTTTTTTTACCCATAAAATATTATATCTTTCCAAATATCTGCTTCTATCGGCAAGCCATAATTTTGTCTTTTTAACTTTCGCCTCTATAGTTATAATCTCGCCTTGATATTTTGCGTATTCTTCAAAAAATTTTTTATCGAAATAATAATCTCTCTCTTCCGTAGTTATAACCAAATCGTAGAAAAGCGAAGTTCCGACAACTCTAATCTCTCCCGTTATTCTTTCTTTTTTTGTAAACAATAGAAAGATTATAACAAAGATAAGAATAGTGTTCAATAATTTTCTATTTAATAAAACGGATTTTAATTTAAATTTCATATCAATAATTTTCTAATGTTTATCCTATTCTTTAATATTTTCTTATTTTTCCGTCTACATCGAATACCAAATCTATATATTTAGTTTCTTGACTATTGTTTTGATTATTTTCCGTATTTTGCAAGCTAATTTCTTCGTTATCGTTATTAATTGCGCTTCTTCCTATAACCGAATTCGCTTTAACCGTTATATACGAAGGATTAGCCGACAATTCCGTAGAAGAGTTTACTTGAATTTGAGAACCGTCATATATTAAAGCGCCGGGGTATAAATATGCAACCGAATAATCATATCTATTTATTTTAGCGTTAGGCACTTCATTTTTATCTGACGACAACATTGTTAAATCTCGA
>NZ_SJDU01000417.1 GCF_005518285.1 Brachyspira catarrhinii
GTGATTATATTTTTTAATTTATTATACACTTTCGATTTTGCAATAGATTCCATTTCTTTAAGAACGGTTTTATCGTTGAAGCCCAAAACTACTTTATTGTCTTTAGGAATATATGTCGAAATAGAAAAATCGTTATTCAAAAACATTTCTATCAAATCGGATAAATAAAATTCTTTTTGAGCGTTATCCGATTTTAATTCGGAAATTAATTTAAGCAAAGGCTCGGTTTTGAATCCGTAAACTCCGACTATATATTCGTTAAAATCTTCAAGTAATTCGTCTTTATGAAACGAAAATTTTTCATCTTTATAAGTTTTAAAAAGTTTATCTTCGTCTCCCATAGAAAGAATATCTTTATATTCTATGACGCCGACAACCTCTCCTTGCGATTTTTTATATTTGCTCGGTTTTCCTTCGGTAGTGAGTCCTCTGCTTCTTAAAATTCTTCCGTAATAATTGCTTCCTTTCGGTCCGTCATATAAGGCGGTCATTACAATCATATCGGATTTTGATTTTAGGAATTCTTCTTTAAATTCTTTCATCGTATTCGCGTCTATGAGTCCCAAATCGGCAAATATTACATAGCAGTATTTTATATTTTTCAAATCGCTTTTTTCGAGTCCTATTTTAACGGCATGTCCCGTTCCCATTTGAGATTCTTGATATGCAAAAATAGTATTTGGCTGTTTTCCAACCGCGTTTGCAACATCCAAAGCCTTTATTCCGACAACGATTGTAATATTGCTTTTTGGAATTCCGTTGCTTGCCGCAAGTCGAACTCTTTCGATACTCGGAATTCCCCAAATTGTGTGAAGCATTTTTGAAGTCGAACTTCTTATTCTCTTTCCATGTCCCGCCGCCAATATTATAACCAAAGTGTCGTTTTTTGAAAATTTGGAAGATAACGATAAAAGTTCGTTTTCGATTAAATTATCGTTTTTCTTTTTTGAATTATTATTTTTATTCTTATTTTCCATTATGGGAAGCTCCTATTCGTCAAAATTATTTATCAAAATTTTTTCAACAAATTAAATAGTTTCTACATTATCATTATTTTCGGAATTTATTTTTTTATCCGAATTATTATAAGTTTCGTCTTCCTTAAGCCATTTTCTTAAAATTTTCACAACCGATTGAGCGAGAATATCCAATTTCTTTTTCGCTCTTATATTTCCGCCCAAATTGGAATCTTCTTTCAAAATAAATTTATATAATTGCATCGCTTTTACAATATTTTTTTTATCAAAATTATAATAATCGGCTATTTTTTCTATTCCTCCAAAATACGAAGCGGTTATATAGCATCGATAAGCTCCGTCAATATCTTTTTGATTAAATAACTCGTTGCCCTTTCTAATCAAGGCGCTTCTTGTAGAATCGTTTATTTCCATATTCTATAATTATATATCAATAATATTAAAATTCAAGTATGGATTTATTTATTAGATTTTATAGAATTAAAAACAGATTATGTGGTTTAAAGTTAAATTGGTAATTTACATATAAAATAATTTTATTTTATATTTAGCTAACTAATAGTATTTAATATTTTTTATAAATACATTATAAACATTAAACTCTAATTTTATTTTTATTCATAAATTCTTCAATACAAAATTGAGAAGATAATAATTTATTTAACGCCTGACATTTTTTATTATTGTTAATAACAAATGAATTATTATTTTTTTCTATTATCTCCGAAGATAACTTTTCATACTCCATCATCGATTCAAATAAATCTTTCATAAACTTATTATTATAAAAGGATTTATTACCATTAAAAGAATTGCATAATAATCCAAATAAACTTCTTATATATTCCAAATAAATTTCTTATATATTTGC
>NZ_SJDU01000418.1 GCF_005518285.1 Brachyspira catarrhinii
AATAGTCACCATAGCCTTAAAAGATTTTTTTGAAAGCGTAAGTTCGATAACATCTCCTTTAGGAATAACCAAAGGGCGAAAAGTCAAAGAATGAGGAGCTATTGGAACGAAAGAAATCGCGTCTATCGTAGGAGCAAGAACGGGACCGCCCGCGCTTAAAGCGTATGCCGTAGAACCAGTGGGAGTCGCTATAACAACACCGTCTCCCACTATTGAGGAAACGGTTTTATTTTCTATACTGACATCGATATAAATCGCTCTTCCGTCGCATTTTCCCAATACGAGTTCGTTTACCGCCAAATAATTTTTCGTTTTTAAATTGTCTTTCGCGTTTTCTTTTGAATTATTTTTTGATAATTTCACTTCAAGTAAAGTTCTCGCTTCTATTTCGTATAAACTTTTTTTATTATTCAAATATTCTTCCAATATGGAATAAGCTTCTTCTGGAGGAATTTCCGATATAAATCCCAAACTTCCGTTATATACAGGCAAAACTGAAATATTATATTTTATCGCAATTTTCAAAGCCGAAAGCAAAGTTCCATCTCCGCCGATTGAAATAAGCATAGAAACATCTTTTAAAATCTTACTTGCTTTATTTATATTCTGATAAGAAGAAATATCGTAATCTATTATTATAGGTTCTATTTTATGTTTTTTTAGTATGTTTTTTATTTTTGATAAAATATCGGCAGGGTCGCCTTTTATCGTATTTACTATTATTCCAATCGATTGATTATTTTCAGTTTTATTTTTATTCATATTTATTTTAATCGCTAATCAAAATTATTCTTAAATTAAAATTCTTCGTTAATTATTTTCAATTAAAAAATTCTTTTAAAAATTATTTAAAATTGTTTTTAATTATATCAAAAGTAATTAATTTATCAAGCGATATTATTTAGTAAATTATTCTAATTAAATTATAATTAAAATCAAAGAAAATCGTTATTATTAGGCATTTCAAAAAAACTAAAATGAAATCCTATTTGAACGCCCAAATCAATTGAAGATAATCTTTGTTTGTCGGGTTCTACTCCCCTTACTCTAACTTTTGGAAAATCGTAATTAAAATAAAAACTCAAACTATTTCCGCTTCCCATATAAATATTATCGTATCTCAAACCAATCGTAAATTTTATATAAGGAATGTATAAATCGTCAAATTTGTTTTTTAATCTGCCGTAATTTAAAAGTTCTATTATATTTTCGTATCTGAAACTTCCGCCGAGAGGAACTTTAATTCCTCCGCCAAATCCTACCGTAAAACAATAAAATAATCCTTCGACATAAGCACCAATATTCATACTGTCGAAAACATTTATCTCTTTTCTACCGTTTTGTAAATTTTTGAATCCGAAAGTATCTCTATAATATCCGAAATCGAAACCTAAAGATATTAAATAAAGTCTGTTTTTATTGAGCATAAAACTATACCCAAATTGCAATAAAGCTCCGCCTTCAAAAGCGGATTTTGATTCGTAATTATCTTTGGACGCATTTCCGCCGTTTTTTTCTATTTTATAATCGGGCAAACTTCCGACAAGCGGAATCGATAATCCGAAACTTGGAAAACCTATTTGAGAATATAAATTAACCGTAGATAATATTAATAAAGTTGGTAAAATAATTATTCTTTTCATTTGAAAATCCTTTTTGTATTTTTTATTATACTTTTAATTTATAATTTATTTTAACTCCATAGTCAATATGTAATTTCAAAAAATATTCAAATTGCATATTTTGACAAATTAAAATATTTTGTTATAATTATATTTATGAATAAAAAACCTTTTAACGCATTGAACGATTTTTTTGTTCGGTATTTCTTTACCGACAAGGG
>NZ_SJDU01000042.1 GCF_005518285.1 Brachyspira catarrhinii
TCGTTTTGATTATTATTACAGCCAATTAACGCAAAAACCGTAATAATAATTGTTAAGATTTTTTTTAACATCTTTTTTCTCCTTTGCCATTTTGTTTAATATGGCATTTATTTAATTTATTTATTTATTCCTACTTTATCTATCCAATCTCTAACCGTATTTCTCGCCCCGCTAACATTTCCGCTTCTAACATCCAAGCCTTCGGTTATCGTGGAATTAGGACATAAAGCCCTTATATCCGTCAAACTTCTTCCCAATCTTGAGCCTCCATGCGTTCCTATAGGAGCGATGGTTTTGCCCGAAAAATCGTTATCTTGCAAAAATCTTTTAACTACTTGCGGTATCGTTCCCCACCAAATCGGATAAACCAATATTATAGTGTCGTAAGAAGATAGATTATTAATTTGATTTCTAATCGCTGGCAAATAATTATTGTCTAATTCTTCCCTTGCTTGTTGCGTGGCTTCTCTATATTGACTTGGATACGGTTGAGCTGGAACGATTTCAAATATATCTCCGCCCGTTATATCTCTCGCATAACCCGCCAAAGTCCTCGAGTTTCCGCTCCAAGAAAAATAAACGATAAGAATTTTATTATTATCGTCCGCCGCAATATTAATCGCATTTGCAGAATTTTCTTTATATTCAGCTGTCATAATATTAGCGTTTTCAGTCGTATTGTTTTGAGCGTTCGCTTGATTACCGCAAGAAAACAATACTAAACTTGCAAGCAATAAAGTTATTGTTTTTAATGTTTTAGTCATCTCGACCTCCCGTTTATTTAATTTTTTACTATTGCCTATTTATATTGATTATTATAGTGAATTGAAATTTTTAATCAACGGACATGATTTTATTTATTGTCCCTTATACCACAAATATTTTGATTGTGAGGTATAAAAATCTTAAAAAAGGATATAAATTTAATATGAATTCAAAAACGAACAAGAAAAAAGAAGATTTAAGAATGATAAAAACCAAAGAAATTATAAGAAATACTTTTGAAAGTATGATACTTGAAATGGATTACGATTATATTACTATAAAAGAGCTTACCAAAAGAGCTAAAATCAATAGAAAAACTTTTTATTATCATTATAAAAGTTTAGACGATTTACTACTTGAAATACAAAAGGGCATATATAATCCTTTTATAGAAAAAGAGATTTCTTATGAAAATCTTGAAGATATAAAATATTTAATAAGATTATTTTTTGAAATAATGCATAACAATCCCATAAATGAAAGAATAATATGCAGCGAAAATTATAAATACATAAACGATAAAATAGTGAAAAAGATTATAAATTATAGAAAGAAAAACGATGGAGGGGCTTTTTCGGATAACAAAGCTTATGAAAATATAATTTTTTCATTTTATGGCGCAAGTTCCTCGATTATTTATAGGCAATGGGTAGCGGACGGTAAAAAGTTATCGTTGGAAGAAATAAAAGAGCTTGCCGTAAAGTTAGTTTGTCATGGTTTGGAAAGTATAATGAAAAAATAAAAAATTCGGTTTTATTCTAATTGATTTTAGTTTAATAATTAATAAAAAGCCTCCCGAAAACTCGGGAGACTCTTACAAATATAATTTAAAGGAAATATGAAAAAATTTAACTTATTATCTAATTTATCGTCCTTTTAATCAATAATTCAATTATTATACAACATTACAAATTATTTTGCAAGTCGTTAAAAATATCTTTCAAAGTAGTTTTCTTCAATTCTTTTTCCATAGATTTTTGAATCTCGTCCAATTTCGGAAGCAATATTTTTGTTATATTATTTCCAACGGGACATTTTGAATTTGGCTTTTTATGAAACGAAAATAATTTTCCGTCCAAACTTTCGACAGCTTCAAATATTTCAAATAAAGTTATATCTTTAGCTTTTTTATTCATTTTTATTCCGCCCGTTCCTCTTTTTACCGTGATAATGCTCGCTTTTTGCAATTGAAGTAAAATATTTCTTATTATAACGGGATTTACATTCACGCTTCCCGCCAAAAAATTAGAGGTTATTTTTTTATCTTCAAACAACAAAATGCATAAAAGAGTATGAATGGCTATGGTAAACCTTGAACTTATTTTCATTAAACTTATCTCGCAATTTCAAATATTAAATCAATTATATAATAATTTTAATAAATTCCAATAAAAAAAATTTAATTGTAAGTATTGACATTACATTTCAAATATGTTATAATTTATTGTAATAATAGCTATTACAATATCTTTAATTAAAGATAAAAACAAAAATTAAAAAATGCCAAAGCGATTGGCGAAGGAGTAAAAAAATGAAGATAGCGATAATAGGAGCTACGGGAAAAGCTGGAAAATTAATTATGGAAGAGGCTTTGAAAAGAGGCTTGGATGTTACGGCGATAGTGAGAAACAAATCTAAACTTTCAAATTCGAGCGTTAAAGTAATCGAAAAAGATTTATTCGATTTGAAGAAAGAGGATTTAAAAGATTTCGACACTGTCGTAAGCGCGTTTGGAGCATGGGAAGAAAAAGAACTTCCTAAACATGGCGAAGTGATGAATCATTTATGCGACATATTGGCGGATACGAATATCAGATTAATGGTTGTCGGAGGAGCCGCGAGTTTGTTTGTAAATAAAGAGCATACTATGATTTTAATCGACAGTCCCGATTTTCCAAAAGATTGGATAAACTTGGCTAAAAATTCCAATAAAGCGTTTGAAATATTGAGAGGCAAGAAAAATGTTTTATGGACATATATTTCGCCTTCCGCGGATTTTCAAGCCGATGGAAAAAGAACGGGAGAATACAATATAGGAGATAAAGACGAGTTATGCGTTAACTCAAAAGGAGAAAGCATGATAAGTTACGCGGATTACGCGATAGGTTTTGTGGACGAAATAGAAAATAAAAAATATTTGAATAAAAGAATAACTTTCGTCTCAAAATAATATTTAAAAAGCAAAATTAACACAAAAATTTAACATTAAAAAAAGGAGAAATTAAATGAAAAACTTAATTATTTTTGCTCATACTTTTTGGAAAAATTCTAAAGTAAATAGAGCGCTTTTGGAAGAATTGAAGGATAACAAAAATGTAAATATCCATAATTTAAGTGTCATTTATCCCGATGGCAAAATAAATTCCGTAAAATCGGAAGTGACGCTTTTGAAGGAAGCGGATAATATTATTTTTCAATTTCCTTTATTTTGGTATAGTATGCCAAGTATATTAAAGGAATGGCAGGATATAGTTTTAGCTGATATACTTTATGGAAGCGAGCCAAAAGCTTTAGAAAATAAAACTTTTAAGATTATAACTACAGCAGGAAGTGAAAAATCTTTTTACGATACTTTGGATTTTAATATGAATGAAATTCTATCGCCAATAAATTTGAGTTTCAAATTTATTGGAGTGAAAATCGAAGAACCTTTTTGTATTTATGGAGCGAATAAAGATAATTTGCCTATAAAAGAATATTTGAATATTTTTAAATAAAAATATTTGATATTAGAGTAAACTCAAAAAGCGCATATATTTATTAAAAAATATATGCCCTTTATTTTTCGCTTCCCGCAGGGACACCGTTGGTGAAAGCGGGCGGTAACCAAAATCATTTAATAAATTTATTAAATAAAATTAAGCCGCTCCAGAATCTCTATTATCTTTACCATGACAATATTTATATTTTTTACCGCTTCCGCAAGGACAAGGGTCGTTTCTTCCGATTTTATTTGTCATTTTTACTTGAGCATGTCCCATTTTAGGTTTTCCCTGCATATTGTTATCCATAGCGCTTACATTTCCTTTTTCTTCCACTCCGCCGTCAAACGCACTTTCTCTTTCAACCGCGTTAAACGAATTAGGAACTATTCTTACTCGCATTATCAAATTGACAAGCTCGTTATATATTGTATTCATTGTGGAAACGAACATTTTATAGCCTTCCAATTTATATTCGGTAAGCGGATTTTTTTCGGCGTATCCTCGAAGTCCTATTCCTTCTCTTAAACCGTCCATAGAAAATAAATGGTCTTTCCATCGATTGTCTATTACCGAAAGAAATATATTTTTTTCAACTTCTCTAAATACTTTTTCATCGACTAAAGTCGCTTTTTTTCTATAAGTTTCAATAAGCAAATTTGTTATATTTTTTGTAGCGTTGTCGATTCCGCCTTCTATAGCCTTATTAACCGCTTCCTCGTCTATTCCTATCGAATAACTGTTAAACCATTTTATTATTTCTATAGGATTTATATTTTTACTGTCGCTTATATTCTTGATTGTAGATTCGGCGACATCCGAAATTATCTCTTCTATTCTTTGAGATATATTTTCCGAATAAAGTATATAATCTCTTTCCGAATAAATCGCCATTCTCTGCTGATTCATAACATCGTCATATTCGAGCAAATGTTTTCTTATATCGAAATTTCTGCCTTCCACTTTTCTTTGGGCGTTTTCTATAGATTTGTTGAGCCATTTATGTCCAAGCTCTTCCTCTTCGCCCATTCCCATCGCAAGCATCATACTTGAAACTCTCTCTCCTCCGAAAAGTCTCATCAAATCGTCTTCGAGCGACAAATAAAACACGCTTAAACCAGGGTCGCCTTGCCTTCCGCTTCTTCCTCTGAGCTGATTGTCGATTCGTCTTGCTTCATGCCTTTCGCTTCCTATTACATGAAGTCCGCCAACGGATATAACTTTTTCTTTATCCGTTTTGGATTTTTCATTAATTTGAATTATCCTATCGATTTTTTCAATCATTTCCAAAATATTATTTTTTTCTGCAATCTCTTTAGCTTCTTCCGTTTTCCCCGATATTATAAGTCTGACGAAAGCTTCTTTATATAAATCTATTGATTTTACTTTTTTTGTAAGCTCTTCTTTTTTATAAGGGTCTCGCTCTTTAAATGCCTTGTCTCTCATTAAAACGAGAATTTGCTCTATTTCGTTTACGCCTTTCGCTACGGGATTTCCTCCCAAAACTATATCCGTTCCTCTTCCCGCCATATTTGTAGCCAAAGTAACCGCTCCAGGTTCTCCCGCTTGCGCTATTATTGACGCTTCTCTCGAGTGATTTTTAGCGTTTAAGACTTCATGATTTATTTTATATCTTTTAAATATTTTAGATAATTCTTCGTTCATTTCAACCGACACAGTTCCGACAAGGACGGGTTTTCCTTCATCTTGAAGAGTTTTTATATATTTTGCCAAAGCCTCGAATTTAGCCTTTTTAGTTCTATATATTTTATCCGACAAATCTTCTCTCGCCACAGGTTTATTGGTAGGAATTACGGCGACATCCAATTTATATATTTTATAAAATTCTTCCGCTTCGGTTTCCGCAGTTCCCGTCATGCCCGATAATTTCGGATACATTCTAAAATAATTTTGAAAAGTGATTGTGGCGTAAGTTTGAGATTCGTTTTGTATTGCGACTTTTTCTTTCGCTTCTATAGCTTGATGAAGTCCATCGCTGTATCTTCTGCCTTCCAAAACGCGTCCCGTGAATTCGTCAACGATTAAAACTTGTCCGTCCGTCACCATATAATCGACATCTCTTTTAAAGACTTTATGCGCCTTCAAAGCCTGATTGACATGGTGAACTATAGTGCTGCTTTGCGCTCCGTATAGATTTTCCACATTAAGAAGTTTTTCGACTTTATGAACGCCTTCTTCGGTAAGATAAACATTTTTGTCTTTTTCGTCCAATACATAATCTCCCGTTCCTGCGACTTCTCTCATTCTTTCGTCCGTTTCCGCCTGTTTTAGCATTGGAATTATTCTGTCTATTTCGTAATACATTTTAATATTTTTTTCGGCTGGACCAGATATTATAAGAGGAGTTCTCGCTTCGTCTATCAATATGCTGTCGACTTCGTCCACTATTGCGTAATAAAATTTTCTTTGAACTTTATCCTCTTTTCTTATTACCATATTGTCTCTTAAATAATCGAAACCGAATTCGTTATTAGTTCCGTAAACGACATCTCTTGAGTAAACTTCTCTCCTTTCTGGCGAATGAGGTTTTGTGTCGTCCAATATTCCAACCGATATTCCAAGCATAGAATAAATCGGCATCATCCATTCGGCGTCTCTTTTTGCAAGATAATTATTTACCGTCACCACATGCACTCCGAGTCCCGTCAATGCATTTAAATATACCGCTAAAGTCGCAACAAGAGTTTTTCCTTCTCCCGTTTTCATTTCGGCTATTCTTCCTTGATGCAAAACCACTCCGCCCATAACTTGAACATCGAAATGTCTCATTCCCGTTGTCCTTACGCTCGCTTCTCTTACTACGGCAAAAGCTTCGGGTAAAATTTCATCCAATATAGTTTGCAATTTTTTATTATTTTCTTCCACGCTTAAATCAAGCTCTTCCGTTTTGCATCCGATATATTTTTCTACTCGCTCTCTGAATTCTTTCGTTTTATTTGCAAGTTCTTCGTTGCTTAATTTTTTTATATTCTCTTCAAACGATAAAGTTCTTTCGGCTATAGGCTTCAATATTTTCTCATCGTTTTGAGATTTTGAACCGAATATTAATTTAAATACAATGTCCATCGCTCCCATAATCGAGTGTCTCCTTAATTAAAAACTTAATAAAAAATAAATATAATAGATTTTATAATTTTTATTCTATTAAAACTTAAAACTAATGATAACATAAAATTTAAATATAACAACAAATACGCGGTATATCTAATATGTGACATAGTAATTACCAAGACATTTGATAACCGAAACCAAAATAAAAATCGCTTAAAGAAATTTTTTGAAAGCCTTCAATTTTATTTGGCATTTTCAAAGCGATTGATATAAAAGGCTCTCCCGTTATTATATTGTAGGAAATAATCGGGATGCTTGCCTTTGTTCCGATTTTTAATCCGATAGAATGCATATAATCTTTATCGTAATAAGCGAATCTGTAAGATAACGAAGCGAAAAAATTATCAAAATAAATATGACTTAAATTAAATTGCGAATCGACAAATCCCAAAAATTCTATGTCTCCCGCTAAAAAATAATTATCCGAAAGATTTTTTTGTTTAACATAAGCATGAAATTCCGCTGGAGCGCTTACATATTTTGTTCCGAAAATTTTTGAAGTTCCGTCAAAAGAAACCAACCCTCTTGAAACATAAGCTCCGTAAAAACTCATTCTTATTGGAATATATCTCGTTTGAAATTGAGAGCTGAAATCGAATCCGAATCTGTTATATTTTACCGAATACATTGGATATAAAGAAATTCTTATTAAATCGTCTCTGTAGGGTTTATCCGCTCTCGTTCTAAAAATGAAAGAAGCCTGCAAAGTCGTCACAAAAGTCCACGAATCATATTTCCATTTGAAAGCGCTCGATATATAATTTGGAATCGTATCTTCCGAAAATAAAGCTCCGTATAGAATCGGGCTTAAATAGAAAGATACTTTATCGCTTTCTGTGTAAAGTTTAAATTGCATATCAATCGAACCACTTAACTGCCAATAATTATAAGTAGAATAAACGACTTGACTGTCGAAATGAAAATTCAACGGATATAATAAACTATAAGAAGTTAGATTAAATTCCGTTTGCAAAAATAACGAAGGAATATCAAGCCCAAGCCAAATATTAGCCGAATTCTTGCGTGAAGGAGAAGCCAAATAAGAAAAAATTCCAAATCCGTTTATAAAATACGGAAAAGAAGTATTTATTTGAGGAAGCGGCGCCCAAGTCGCAAAAGGTTTAATATATTTAAATTGATTATATTTGCCGAGTTCCATCTCGGGAGTAAAATTATACTTTTCTATAGTTTTTGAAACGAAAGAAAAATTTTTTATTTGAGGTTCAATCGTTTTATCGAATTTCATTAACCTGTCATGTTCCGAAAATTTGCCTTTATAATAAATAGAATTATCCGCATAAACGGGAGATAAAATTCCGCCAGAAAAATCTTTATCGTAAAGTTTTATATTATTCGCATTCAAATCCAATTCTCCCAATTTATAAAATCTGTCGTTATTGTTATAAGAAAATAAAAGTTTGCCGTTTGAATGTCTTAAATATTTGACATAATTTAAAGTGTCGTCTCTTGTTTCCACATATCTTAAAGTTTTTGTTTGATAATTGAAAATCGCAATTTTTTTTATTCCAAAGTCGGTTATTATCAAAGCTATATTATTGTCGTCAATAACGGTTGGCGAAGAATAAGAAAAATTATCGTTCGCTTCAAGCAAAATTTCTTTATTTTCGTTTTCGTCAATATAAATCAAAACGGCGTTATGCAAATCTTTTCCGATTCCGATTATTCCGTCTCTGAAAAATCTCGCGTATTGAATATCCGCCCATTTTCTTTTTGTTCTTTTCTTTTTCTCCAAATCGTATTCTTTTGTAATATATCTATAAAGTCCCGCGTTATAAGTCATAGAAACTATTAAAGCTCTTTTTCCGTCCGAAGAAATATCCAAACTTTCCGAAGTTCTATCGATATAAAATTCCAATTTCAAATCTTTTTTTTGATTATTTCCGTTTCTATTTTGTTTGTAAGAATAAAAAGCTCCGACATTATTGTCTATATAATAAACTTTATCTCCGTATGAATGCAAATCTCCAATATAAGTTTCTTTGTCATTAACTCTCAAATCTTCGCTTGGACTGACATTTTCGAGCGCCAAATAATTTTGAAAATCTCCCCATACTTCCATAAAGTTAATTCCATAGACTTTTTTAAACGCGCCATAAAAACCAGAATTATAAATCAAAAAAGAAAAAGATAATTTTTTTCTCATTACATTCCATAGTTCGTTGTATTTTTCAATTCCAAATCTGTCTATCAAATATTTTGAAAATAGTCCGCCGTATAAATAATAAGAATCGGAAGGTCTTTTACTCCAAATATCGCTTAATTGTATCGGAGTTTTAAATTTTCCTTCGTAAATATCCTGCCTCAATGTCTGTTTGACAAAAGGGTCGTTCGCTCTTCCAAAACCTTTATGACTTTCCATACTCACGCTTATTCCCTCAAGCATGAAAATCGGAGTATTAAAAAAAAGCATTGAAGCCCAATTTCCCAAAACTTTTGTAGGATAACCCGCGTTTTCTGAAGCCAAACTTAATGAATGAGTAAGCTCATGAATAAAAGTTACCTTAAAGTTATCGTTGTCCAATGTTTCGTCCGTTTCAATAGTGTCGAATAAAACAATAGCGGGATAGGGTAGAGGAGTAGACCATGCGTTGAATACATTTATATCGGGAGTTATTGTGATTGGGATTTTTCCGTCAACTTCGCTATTTAAAATTGTGGAATATTCTTTATATATATCGTCCGCAATTTTAGCTAATTTTTCCGCTGTTCTTCTCGATTCCATTGGAAAGATTATTTCAAATTTTTCGGTTTGTATAGTGTATAATTTTCTAAAAGGTTTGAAAACGGCATTTTGAGAATAAGATAGTTCAAATATAATTAAAAAAACTAATATTATAAATATAATAAATTTCTTCATATATAAATGATAACAGAATTTTTTAAAATTACCAATGAAACTATGAATAAAATTACCATGACATTTGAAGTCCTACGCCAATATAAAAATCGTTAAAAGAAATTTTTTGAAAACCTTCGATTGTTTTTGGAATTTTTAAAGCGAGCATTATATAAGGTTCTCCTTGTAAATTAAAATAACCGATTGGAATTCCCGCGTCCGTTCCCACTTTTAACGCGACTGAATGCATAAATTCTTTATCGTAATATGCGAATCTATAAGACAACGAAGCAAAGAAGTTATCAAAATAAATATGGCTCAAATTAAAATTAGCGTCAACATATCCTAAAAGCTCGACATCTCCCGCTAAAAAATAATTGTTCGCAAGATTTTTTTGTTTTGCGTAAGCATAAAATTCTGGCGGAGCGCTTACATATTTTGTGGCGAATATTCTTGAAGTTCCGTCAAAAGAAGCAATTCCGTTTAAAACATAAGCGCCATAAAAACTCATTCTTATCGGAATATATCTCGTTTGAAATTGGGCTTCAAAATCTAATCCGAATTTGTTATAATTTGCCGAATACATATTATATAAAGCCAAACTTATCAAATCGTCTCTGTAAGGTTTATCGGAGTTTACATTAAAAGTAAAAGAAGTCAGTAAAGTTGTCGTCAAACTCCAAGAATTATATTTCCACTTAAACGCGCTCGAATTGTCGTTTGCTCTCACATTTTCCGAAAATAAAGCCCCGCTAATTATTGGAGCGATTCCGAAATATACTTTATCGCTCTCGGTAAAAATAGGAAATTGCATATTAATAGAACTTCCTAATCTCCAATATTTATTAGATGTAGAATAAATTACTTTGCTGTCGAAACTAAAATTTAACGGATATAATAAACTCGAAGAAACAAGACTTAAATCCGTTTGCAAGAATTTTGAAGGAATATCGAATCCCAGCCATAAAGTGGCAAAATTATCCGTAGAAGGCGAACTCATAACCGACAATATTCCAAAACCGTTTATTTTATATTGATAAGTGTCGTTATATTGAAAAAACGGAATCCAAGAAGCCCAAGGTTTCGCGTATTTAATCGGGTTATAATTTTTTAGTTCCATTTCTGGAGTAAAATCGTATCCTTCTATGGTTTTTGAAGTAAGCGAAATATTTTTTATTTGAGGTTTAACGCTTTCGTCAAATTTCATTAATCTGTTATATTCTGAAAAATTGCCAATATAATAAATCGAACCTTCCGCATAAACGGGAGCAAAAACTCCGCCCGAAAAATCTTTATCGTAAAGTTTTATACTATTTGCATTTAAATCCAATTCTCCCAATTTGTAAAATCTGTCGTTATTATTATAAGAAAATAAAAGTTTGCCGCCCGAGTATCTTAAATATCTCGCAAAATTTAAACTTTCGTCTCTTGTTTCTATATATCGCAAAGTTTTTGTTTGATAATTGAAAATCGCAATATGCCTTTTTCCAAATTCTGAAACTATTAAAGCTATATTATTGTCGTCAATAACAGTTGGCGAAGAATAAGAAAAATTATCGTTCGCTTCGAGCAGAATTTCTTTATTTT
>NZ_SJDU01000419.1 GCF_005518285.1 Brachyspira catarrhinii
AATAATATTTTTAACAAGCCTAATATTTTTAACGGGCGCATTTCTAAACGCTCAAACGAGTAAAACTTTAGTTGTTTATTACTCTTGGAGCGGAAATTCGAGAACATTAGCGGGCTATGCGCAAAATATAACGGGAGGCGATATATTTGAAATTGTCCCCGTTGAACCGTATCCAAACGAACATAGCGCGGCAAGCAGGCAGGCAAGAGAAGAATTAAATAATGATTACATTCCTCCAATGAGAAATCAAGTAAATAATTTATCTTCTTACGAGGCTATAATATTGATTTATCCTAATTGGTGGGGAACTATTCCTCAAATAGTCAAAGGCTTTTTACAAAATAACGATTTTTCGGGTAAAACTATAGCTCCTTTATGCACGCATGCTGGAGCGAGAATGGGAAGAAGCGTGGAAGATATAAGAGCGGTATGTCCTAATTCGACTATAACGGAAGGTTTGGATGTTAGAGGAAGTTCGGTTAGAAACGCGGAAAACGATGTTAGAAATTGGATTAGAAGAATAGGAATTCGGTAAATAATTTCACTAAATTATATTAAATAAGGGTTACAAAATGGAAAATTTGGGAAACAGAGATTATAAAATGACGGTGGGATTTATCGGCGGAGTATTGACTTTAGCGTCAGTTTATGCGGCGTCATCTTCTCCTATTCCTCTTTTTAAGATTTACGCCGAAAGTATAGGCTTATCGAACGGTTTTCTTTCGTTAACCGCGGCGGTATATTTTTTAGGCGCGATTACGGGGCTTTTAGTCTTTTCAAAAATTTCAAATTATTTGGGGATGCGCCCCGTAATTTTCGCCATATTAATATTAACCGCTTTTGGATGTTTGATTTTTATCAAATTAAACAACGGATTTCAATTAACTATAGGACGATTTATACAAGGACTGTCTTGCGGTATGGTTTCAAGTTCGGTATCTTCTTATATATTTGATACGGCTAAAATACAATGGCTTGCATCGGCTTCCGTAAGCGGCGCTCCTATGGTAGGGCTTTCGTTGGGTTCTATAGGCTCGGGAATAATAGCTGGATATGAAAATTATTATCTGATTTTTGAAATAATTATATTTGTATTGATTGTTTGCGGAGTTTTAATATTTTTAGGAAAAGAAACGGTAATTAAATCTAAATTCTTTTTAAGATATTTAAAACCCGAAATATATATTCCAAAAAATGTTAGAAATATTTTTCCTTCGGCTATAACCGTATTTGTAAGTTCTTGGGCTATCGGCGGTTTTTATCAAGCTTTTTCTTCCTCTATGGCTTTTGATTATTTTCATTCTTCAAATGTTTTAATCGCTTCTTTAATATTTTTGTCTTTATTCTTGCCAAATATTTTAGGAGGGTTTATAGCGGGAAAATTTGGAAGCGCAATTTCAAATTATGCGGGAATTACGGGATTTTTGATAAGCGTAATAATTTCAATATTAGCTCTTTGGAAAGGGATTTTGATATTGTTTTTAATCGGCTGTATATTTGAAAGCGTATTTTGGGGAATAGCCTTTACAAAATCCATATCCGATATAATAGATAAAATTTCTAAAGAGGAAAGAACGGGCGTTTTATCGTCAGTGTATATTATTTCATATTCTGCGGCTGGAATTCCAAATTTGATAGTTGGGAGAATAGCCCATAATTTTAGTATTATACAAATATTTATTGGATACGGAATGTTAGTTTTTATAGCTTTCATTTTTAATATTTACTTTAATATAATTAAAAAATAAAAAAATAAAAAATAAATAAATGGAGAGAACAAATGACAAAAAGAATAATAATATTTTTAACAAGCCTAATATTTTTAACGGG
>NZ_SJDU01000420.1 GCF_005518285.1 Brachyspira catarrhinii
GTATTAGTTGGACAGTTCATGCCAAAAAACATATTCCTAATTAAAATTTTTTAATATTTGTGAATAAGTATTTTACTTGATTATATCCTTTTTGTATAATATAATTCTTTTATTAAATAATTTAAAATAAATAAATTTAAATAAATAAAACAAAAATTAAATTAAAGAAATTTTTTTATTAGTTTTATTAAAAGGTGTTTACAATGGAAAAAAATATTGAAGAAAGAATTAATTCATGGCTTAACGGCGCTTATGACGAAGAAACAAAAAAAGAAATAAGAGATTTGCTTAACTCAAAAAACGAAAAAGAACTTACGGACGCATTCTACAGAGATTTGGAATTTGGAACGGGCGGGCTTCGAGGAATAATGGGAGTAGGCACAAACCGAATGAATAAATACACGGTTGGACGCGCTACTCAAGGCTTGGCAAATTATATCTTAAAACAAAACGGCAAAGATTTTAAAGTTGCGATTGGATACGACTCGCGAAATAATTCCGATATATTTTCAAAAACTGCCGCGGAAATATTGTCTTCAAACGGAATAAAAGTTTATTTGTATGACGATATTCATCCAATTTCCCTTTTGTCTTACGCGGTTAGAAGTTTGGGATGCATTGCGGGAATAGTCGTGACGGCGAGCCATAATCCAAAAGAATACAACGGTTATAAAGTTTATTGGACTGACGGCGCGCAAGTGATTCCTCCGCATGATAAAAATATAATTGACGAAGTTTTGAAAGTTAGCCCCGAAGAAGTAAAAATGGGCGATAATTCAAAAGTAAGTTTGATTGGAAAAGATATCGAAGATAAATATATGAACGATTTGATGGGCTATCTTGTTAATCCCGATATTATCAAAAAACATAACGATATAAAAATAGTTTATACTCCGATTCATGGCTCGGGCTATAAAATGGTTCCAATGGCATTGAAAAAAGCTGGGTTTACGAATATAACGACTTTGGAAACCGTTCAGCCTCCAAACGGAAATTTTCCAACCGTTGACTCTCCAAACCCCGAAAATCCCGAAGCTTTGAAAATGGCTGTCGATAAAGCGAAAGAAATCGGAGCGGAACTCGTAATGGGAACGGACCCAGATTGCGACAGGATGGGATGCGCATTGCTTAACAGAGACGGAAATTATATTTATCTTACGGGAAACCAAATCGGCTCAATAATTTTGAATTACTTAATAACAAATAAAAAAAATATTAAAAATCCTTTCGTGGTAAAAACAATAGTTACAACGGAACTTGCAAGAACTATAGCGGACGCGAATAATGTAAAACTATTCGATGTATTGACGGGCTTCAAATGGATTGCCGACATTATAGAAAGAGAGAAAGACGGAAATTATTTATTCGGTTTTGAAGAGAGTTTCGGATATTGCATAAACGGAAATGTGCGAGATAAAGACGGCGTGAGTTCATGTTTAATCTTTGCGGAAATTCTGGCTTATTGTAAAGACAACGATATGACTTTAGCCGATTATTTGGAAAGTCTTTACGAAAAATACGGATATTTTTACGAAGAGACAATTTCGATAACCAAAAAAGGAGCGGACGGAGCGAAAGCGATTGAAGATATGATGACTTATTATAGAAATAATATGCCGAAAGAAATTTCTGGCGTGGAAGTCGTTCATATAAGCGATTATGAGAAAAAAGAAGTTTATGCAAATGACGGAAAAAAGATAAAAGATATAACTCTTCCAAAGTCGAATGTTCTTCAATATATACTTAAAGATAATACAAAAATTACGATTCGCCCTTCTGGAACAGAGCCTAAAATTAAATTTTATTTCGAGGTTTGC
>NZ_SJDU01000421.1 GCF_005518285.1 Brachyspira catarrhinii
GATTATGGAACTGTAGAGATAGATATAAGTAAAGTTCAATAATAAATTGCAAATTAAAAACTGATAAAATTGATAAGATAAGAAAAAAAAGGCATCGTATTTATTGCGGTGTCTTTTTATTTATATCGAAAATTATTCTTCCCTATCTTTCAAACCTTCCACCATATCCAACTTATTCACATAATGAGCGCTCATAATCGAAACCAAAAATATTGCGGTTATAAGAAGCAGAATCGCATAAATATAACTTTCATCGTAAATATGCGGAACGAAAGAAAACAATTTGCTTGAGAAAGGTTTTTTAACCAAATATAATATTCCATAGCCAGCCGCTATCCCCGTAGGAATCGCTATTATTATTTGAGTAATCGTTTCTTTAAGCGAAGCAATCATTATTTCTTTAGTCGTATATCCCATGACTTTAAGAAGAGTAAATTCGTATCTTCTTGTAGCCAAAGTTATTACGCCGACCCCGTAAAGAGAAGTCGCCCCAAGCAAAAAAGCTATAAATATAAGTATTTGAACCAAAAGATAAATTGTCGCTATTTGATTTTTATTCGCCGTATATTCATCGTTTACAAAACTATAATAAGAGATATCTTCGCTGTCGTCCAAAATTTCTTTTATATCTTCGTCCGAAACATTTTCTTTCGTTGTAAAAAATATATTATTATAATCGTCAGAAATATCGAATTCTTTTTCCGCGAATTTTTTGTCCATATAAACGAAAAACATTCCCTGCTGTTCGACAAATTTTCCGCATTTGACTATTCTTGAAACTGTATTTCCCAAAGTATATAATTCTATTCCGATATAATCGTTTTCTTTAATTTTTAATCTATCAGCCAAATATTTCGGAAGCATTATTGTATCTTCTGGATTATCGTTTTCTGGAATATCCAAAGAAGAAAAATTATCTTTATATATTAAAGTCGGTATATATAGATTTTCGCTATCGCTTTTGAACGCGGGATATATTCTCGATTGATATATTGCCGCTTTATCGTAGGATTTTATTATATCATTTGTAATTATATCCGAATCTTCTTCCCATTTTGTCGGATTAATCGCAGCCTTAATATCGTAAAGCGAAAATTTTTGATATAAAGTCGATAAAAAATAATCGAAAGAATTATTAAATCCTTGAGCGAATATAGTCATACTTATAGCCGCAAACATTCCCCATAAAGAAGCGAAATATCTCGTTATACTTCTTGAAGCGTTTTTTATAGCGTATCTTGTGTTGAATGAAAATTTATTCCACAAACTTAAATTCTCTATGAAATTTTTTCCGCCGCCTTTCGGATGTTCGCCTCGCATCGATTGAGCTGGATTAAGTTTTAAGATTGAAATTGCGGCAAGCAAATTCGACAAAATGCATACGAACAATATAATCGCTCCCGCTATAATCCATAAATCGAAATAAGTATTGTAAGTGAAATTTGGCATGTCGAATATTTTTATTAATTGCTCGAATATTGAAGGCAAAATTATTTTAGCCGATATAAAGGCAAGCAATATTCCAAAAAACGAAACCAAAAAAGAATATTTTATATACATATACATTATAGACGCGTCGGTAAGTCCAATCGCTTTCATTATTCCAATTTGTTTTCTTTCAACGGCGACATTTCTTCTCTGTATTATATAAAGAAGAAGTATTGCCATTAAGAGTAATATCGAAGGGCAAATATAAGAAAAAGAATCAATTTGAAGTAAAGTTTGCTCGTAATTCACATAATTAACCGATTGCTCTCTGTCGGTAAAATAAAATATTTTCTGTTTTAATTTTATTCTTATAAGATTTTCTAT
>NZ_SJDU01000422.1 GCF_005518285.1 Brachyspira catarrhinii
ATAGCGAGACAAAAAAATATAAACGCGGTCGCCTATAAAGCAGTTGAGTGAGTAATTGAGATGTCATTAAAAAAATCCTTTTTAATTTAAAATATTTATTTAAAATTATCCCTGTCGATTTTATTGCTTTTTTTATTTTTTGATTCTTTTGAAACTTCTTCCATATTTGAAGTTTCTTCTATAACTATATTGTCTCCGTAGAATTTTGGAGGTTTATTAAAAATAATATCGCAAATCATTAAAACTCTCGCAGCCAATTCTCTCGGAAATTGTCTTATTCTGTATAATTTTCTCACATTACGCGCGTTATAGGCGACCGCGTTTATATTTTTTTGTCTCGCTATAAAAATCGCTCGCTCGTTATGAAACGGTTGAGACACTATAGTAAAATTAGTGAGATTGAAAACTTTATTCGCCCTTATAATAGAATCTCTCGTTCTAAATCCCGCGAAATCCAAAAATATATGTTTTTTATCGACTCCCAATTTTATCAAATCGAGTCTCATTTGTTTCGGTTCGTTATAAAATCGATGCCTATTGTCTCCGCTCACTAAAATAAATTTGATTTTTCCATTTTTATATAATTCGTAAGCGGCGTCCATTCTGAATTTGAAATACATATTCGCTTTTCCGTTATATAAATATTTGCTCGTTCCCAAAACCAAAGCGACATCGTTATATGGAATCTCTTCAATAGAATCGTAAATATATTTTTTTGAATATATAGACACCAATAAATACATTATTACTATAGAAACTGCAAATATAATTATTGTCTTTAATCCTAATTTTAATATTCTATCTTTTAATTTAATCATATCGAAATAGTATATAGAATTTGTCAATTTTATTCAATTATTAATTATTTTTGATTGTTTACACATTATAATAAAAAATTACATTTATACTTTTTACTTTTTTTATATTTAATGTATAATTAATAAAAATCATTATTATTTATTAAAGGAGTATCTAATGACAAAAGTAGTTTTAATTCGTCATGGGGAAAGCGTTTGGAATAAAGAAAATCTTTTTACGGGATGGGCTGATGTTACATTGTCCGAAAAAGGAATCGAAGAGGCGAAATCTGGCGGTAAAGAGCTTAAAAAAGCGGGTTTTACTTTCGATAAGGCATACACTTCCACTCTTACGAGAGCGATAAAAACTTTGAATTTGGTTTTGGAAGAGATGGGACTTTTATGGATACCAGTCGAAAAGGCTTGGCAATTAAACGAAAGACATTACGGCGCGTTGCAAGGATTAAACAAATCTCAAACAGCGGAAAAATACGGAGAAGAACAGGTAAAAGTTTGGAGAAGAAGCTATGACACTCCTCCTCCAGCGTTGGAAAAAACGGACGAAAGATTTCCCGGACATGACGCGAGATATAAAAATCTTACCGAAAAAGAACTTCCATTAACCGAATGTTTGAAAGATACCGTCGCGAGAGTAGTTCCTTATTGGGAAAAAGTTATACTTCCCGATATTAAAGCGGGCAAAAAAATAATAATAGCGGCGCATGGAAACAGTTTAAGGGCTTTGGTAAAATACCTTGATAATATTTCGGATGCAGATATTACCGAATTGAATATACCGACTGGAATGCCTTTGGTTTACGAACTTGACGATAATTTTAATGCGGTTAATAAACGGTATTTGGGCGACCCAGAAGCGGTTAAAAAAGCTATGGAAGCGGTTGCAAATCAAGGCAAGAAGAAATAGTGTAAATTTATCGTAAAAATTGGTAAATAAACTTGATATTATTTTTTAATATGTTATAATATTCCCATAGTTAAAGATATTCCGAGTTA
>NZ_SJDU01000423.1 GCF_005518285.1 Brachyspira catarrhinii
TTCTTTTATATAATTCGCTATCGAATAGGCTTCCAAATTAGTTTTTGAATTTATATCTAATTTTCTTTCTTCTTCAAAATTATTGTTTAAGACAAATAAAGACACGGATTTTTTTTCAGTTTTTTTGTTATATATAATGTCGTCTCCTTCGTTGTATTTTATTAAATCGTCTCCCAAAAATACGACTTCTTTAAAAAAACTATTAAAAAATTCTATAAGCATCGAATTGCTTCTATAATTATTTTTTAAATCGACCGAATAATTTTTGAATATATTTTTAACTTCGTTGAATATATTTAAGTTTGCGTTTCTAAATCTGTATATCGATTGTTTTCTGTCGCCAACGATTAATATTTTTTTATTTATTTTATTCAATTCTTCTTTTATATTTTTTTCTTCTATTTCTCTTTTTCCGAAGACGATTAAATTTATAAAAGAAAATTGAAGTTTGCTCGTATCTTGCGCTTCGTCAAGAATCAAGGCTTTTATATTTTCTCTTATTTCTTTAGATATTTTTTCGTTTTCCAAAGATTCTATCGCTTTTGCCATAATATCTTCATGCGAATAAATTCCGTTTTCTTTTTTTATTTTTTCAAATTCGTTAAAAGTCAATTTTATGAATTCTATAACAGAAATATAATTTTCTTTGTTATAAAGAGCGTCAATATATTTAATCATTAAAGCGCAGCAATTATTTAATTTAAGCAAAAGATTTTTTAATTCTTCCGATTTTGTATTTCCAAGTTTTGCGTTTGAAACTAAAATTAAATTTTCTCTAATATTTTCAAAATCAATATAATTTAATTTGTTATTTTTATTCTCAATTTTATTTATGCATTCCAATAATTTTTTTAATTTTTCTTTGCATTCGTTTATTGTTTTATTTTGTTTTGAATTATCGTTTATTATTTCGTTGGAATAATTTATAATGTCGTTATATAATTTGGAATATTTTTTATCTTCTATATTTATGCATTCCAAAGCGGATTTTTCAAAGGCTTCGATATTTTCTAATCTCGGTTTTATTTTTATAAGAAAATTAAATACGGTTTTTATAAATCTTTCTTTATCTTCTCCCGTATAAATTCTATATATTTTTTTTACTTTTTTTCCGCACTCCGATTCGTCCAATATATTTAAAATTCCTTCGCTTAAAATTTCGTCCGCTTCGTTGTCTTCTTCCAAAATATAAATATTCGGAGGCATTCCCAAACGCATTGAATATTCTCGGACAATCGAATGAGCGAAAGCGTTTATAGTCGAAATTTTTGAATTTAATAATAATTCTTTATAAATTTTCCGCCAATAATCTTTATTAAAATTTACGTTAGAATTTATTTCGTTTATTTTTTTTCTTATTCTATTTCTAATTTTTAAAAGCATTTCGTTTGCGGCGGATTTTGTAAAAGTTATCACTACAATATTTGAAACTTTTTCTCCAGCTTCCAATAATTTTATATAAACTTCGGTTATCGTTGTGGTTTTTCCCGTTCCCGCCGAAGCGTTTACAAAGCAAGCGTTTTTATTTAGAAAGTTATTTATTATCTCTTCCTGTTCTTTATTTAATTTGATATTTTCGATTTTTTCCATAATTAATTTTTCCAAATATAAAATCAATGATAACATAAAAATAAAATAATTTAAATTAAATTTTTGACAATATGCGATTTTTAATATAATATAAATCGTAAATCATAATTATAGGGCGGAGATATTTTTAATGAATAAAAATAATATCGGTTATGTTTTTTTTATCGCTTTTATATTTTTGGCGTGTTTTTTTTATCGCTTTTATATTTTTGGCG
>NZ_SJDU01000424.1 GCF_005518285.1 Brachyspira catarrhinii
TTCCCCAAATATGTTAACTATATCTTCAATGCAATTTTTTATTCTATGAACGGATTCGTATATTACAATAATATTTTTTTCTTTGTCATAAAGTTCTTTTAATTGATTTTTTCTTTTTCCGCTCTTGTTTGAAAGAAATCCTACGAATAAAATATTACCCGATAAACCAGAAACCGATAATAAAGTTGTAAAAGCGGATATTCCTCCTATTGGAATTATTTCAATATTATTTTCTATCGCCTTATTTATTATACTAACTCCAGGGTCGCTTATGCATGGAGTTCCTGCATCGCTTATAATTGCAGCAGAATTTCCTTTTAAAATATTTTCTATATATTGATTTATTTTATTTTCCGAAGAATGACTATGATAAGAATATAAAGGTTTTTTTATTTTATAGAAGTTTAATAATTTTATCGCTACTCTCGTATCTTCCGCCAAAATAAAGTCGACATTATTTAAAGTTTTTAACGCTCTAATAGTTATATCTTCCATATTGCCTATTGGAGTAGCAACGACATAGATAGCCGATTTTTTTATTTTGTTATTGTCGTTATCAAAAATCAGTTCCATAATAAATTAAATTATAATAAATACTTTAGTTTTAATTAATGTTTCACATGAAACATTATATATTATAATAACCTAATTTTTATAAATTTGTAGTAAATTATTAATGTTTCACATGAAACATTTTAACGATTAATTTTCTAAAATAATATTTTTAAATTTAAATTCCGATAATTAAATAAATTAATTTAGTTTATAAAAAAGATTAAATTATGGAAGCAGCTATATTTATTATAGGATTATTTATTATAATCGTTTATTTCATATCAAAGTCATCTAAATATAAAGGTTATGGTAAAAGTAGACAATTTTATAAATATAATAAATGGAATAACCAATATAATAAACAAAACAAAGTCGAAAGAAGTCTTGAATATATGTCTGACGGCGAAATTAGAATTAAAAGAATTATGAATAAAGAGGAAAATCAAATATATTATACAATTCTAAAAATATTTAAGAATAGTTATAATGTTAATACTCAAGTGTCTTTTAAGGCTTTTTTGGATGCGGAATACGGAACAAAATCTTGGCTATCGTTTAGAGATTTTTATTGCGACTTTCTTCTCACATATAAAATAGGCGAAAATTATCATAAACCTGCAGCAGTAATAGAATATCATGGCGGAGGACATTATGGAGATAGCGCGGAATCGAAAAGCAGAGTTATGGAAAACGATTTTATAAAAAATGCAGTATTAAGTAGAGTCGGAATTAATATTTTTATAATCAAAGAAGATGATATAAAAAACGATAAAAGATATATTGATAATAGAAAATTAGAAGAATTCTTAATTAATATTTATTCTCAAATGAAGTCTTTGGAAAATCAAAAAATATCATAGTTATTAGGTCTTGATTTTTTATAGATTTAATATATAATAAGGCAATAAAAATTTTGTTATAAATAGTTAAATAATTAATAGAATAAAATTGTCTATTTATAGGGATTATATGTATAAATTGAATAGTTATGTTGTGTATCCTATGTATGGTATATGTAAAGTGACGGGCATCTCAAAGAATAAAGTTAATTCCCGCTTGGTGGAATGCTATGTATTCGAATGTGAGGGCGAAAATATTACATTAAAAGTTCCCGTAAGTAGAGTAAAAGAATATCGTATAAGAAAAATAATATCTATTCGCTTGCGGAAAGTTCTTTTATCTTATTTCTAGTAAATCAACTTCTCGCGACATCTATAGTTTCTTCTATTATATTTTTTCTTCCGTA
>NZ_SJDU01000425.1 GCF_005518285.1 Brachyspira catarrhinii
GTTGTATTAAATTTAATAAATATTCAAAAGAATAAGGTTCATGAAAATCATCAGCATCACAAAACCCAATATAATCACCTGTTGCAGCTTCCATACCAATTCTTCTTGTCTCGAATGTTTTTTTATTCTCTTCATTTTTTAAAAATATAATATTATTATATTTTTTTTGAAACTCTTCAATAATTTTACAACTATTATCAGTAGAATAATCATCAATAATAATTATTTCTAAATTCTTATAAGTTTGATTTATTAATGAATTTAAACAACGTGATATATATCTTTCTGAGTTATAAGAAGGTACAATAACAGAAATTTTCATATTATTATTCATAACTGCTCCTAAACATATATTAATATACTTTATTTTTTATTTTATTAATTTTAGTTGTATTAGTTTTAGTTATAGGCTCTCCTTTAGAAATATTAGAATTAGGAATAAATTCTATAATATTATCATATGAAGATATTTGATCTTCTTTAGATTTATTTAAAGTATAATAAGCCTCTATCTTACCATCTTTTAGTATATCATTACTTGCATAAGCATATAATTTTGGAATTTCAGCATGATATTTATTTTTTAACCTTATTTTTAAATTAAAAAATAATATCCAAATTCTTAACCAATCTTCGCTATAAACAAATCCAAATAAAGCAGAATCAAAATTTAAAAAACCTATTCTTAATATAGCAGCATAAATATAACTTCTACGAACATATTCAAATGCAAAAATAGCAAATACAATTCTCATTTTTGACGGTATCAATACTGAATATAAATACTGATATATTTTATAATGAAGCTTTTTTATATTATACTTCTTAAAAAATTCTTTTAGTTTCTTTACTTTTTCATTAGTATAATGAGATAAACCAAAAGTTTTAAATATTCTATCTCTTATAAATGCATCTGCAATTTTCAATGGTATGTAACTTTTCCAAAAATATTGATATTGAGGATATAATGATGTGTATCTTTCTACTATATCATCAGCAAATTCTATAGCTCGACAATAATCATTATAGAGAGAATCAATATTAGATGTTTCTCTTACAGCATTATGCAGTCTATAGCAACCTACAAATTCAGGCAAAAAATATATATCTCCCAAACTAGGTGCATAGAACCTGATAGCTAAATCACCGCTCTCTTTAAATGTACTAAATAATTTATTATTTTCTATACATTCTCTGCTTGTTAAAAAAAACAATGATATAATTTCAGGGTATTTATTAGGCATAGTTACGGTTGATTGGTTAATTAAATAATCTATACCAGATATTAATTTATCATCATTATATGGAATAGTCAAATATTTGTTAATATCCTCAAAATACATTAATACATATCCTGTTACTAATACAACATTTTCATTATTTTCCATAATATTAACAGCATTAGTTATGAAAGTAGGGCTTATCAAATAATCATCATCACAAAGAAAAAATATATATTTACCTTTTGAAACCTCTTTATAAGCTCTGTATCCATTAGCATGTGCCCCTATATTTTTCTCTCTTTTTATATAAATTATATTTTTATATTTTTCAATATATTTTTTCATTAATCCATCTGTACCATCTGTAGAAGCATTATTTGCAACTATTATTTCCAAATTTTGATAATCCTGATTTAAAACACTATCTATGGCTTCTTTAAACATTGTTTTTCTATTATAGGTTGTTATTATAATAGAAACCAATGGTATATTATTATCATTCATAATAATTATTTCCTCTTAATATTTATATTTATAGCAAAAAAATATATTCTTATAATTTTTTCATATACCTC
>NZ_SJDU01000426.1 GCF_005518285.1 Brachyspira catarrhinii
GGACGATATTAGACGATATTATCGGGCATATTGCCGAAAAAAATAAAAAAGAAAATATAAAAACTATAATTTATTCTCCCGATAAAGATATTCTTCAGCTTGTGGGTAAAGATGTTAACGTTGTGGCAAGCAATAAAGACAACGAACTTATAGAATACGATGCCGAAACGGTTAAAGAAAAAAGAGGAGTTTATCCTAATCAAATTATAGACTTGCTAGCGCTTATGGGAGACGCTTCCGACAATATACCTGGAGTTAAAGGAATCGGCGAAAAAACGGCGGTTAAACTTTTGGAAGAATACGAAACATTGGACGGAATTTATAAAAATATAGATTCTATTCAAGGGAAATTGCAAGAAAGACTTATTAACGATAAAGACAAAGCCTATATGAGCTACGAGCTTGCTACGATAAAAAGAAATATTGATGAATTGAATTTAGATTATAAAGAAATTGAAAATAATAAAATAGATATTGAAAAAGTTAATAAAATACTTGACGATTTGGAATTAAAACAAATTAGAGAAAAAATCAATTCTTATATCTCAAATGTATCGAAAGAAGGTTCTACTAAAAAACAAGATAAAGTAAAAATTTCTGGCGAATCTAAAAACGAAGAAAAAAAGAACGAAATAAGAATAACAAGCGCAAAAGAAAGCAAAGCGAATTATTATTTGATAGAAAACGAAACAGAATTAAAAAATCTTATTGACGATATAAAGAGTAAAAAATTGGTATGCGTTGATTTTGAAACTACGGGACTCGACACTTTCAAAGATAAAATAATCGGAATTTCTTTTGCAATAAAATCGAAAGAAGCTTTTTATTTGGATATTAGCGAAAGAACAAAAATAAATATCGATTCCTGCTTGAAATTGGTATTCGACACTCTGGCTAAAGAAGATATAAAAATAATAGGACATAATTTAAAATACGAATATAAAATGCTGCGAGCGATAAATAAAAGTTTTGGAAATTTTTATTTCGACACAATGGTTGCGGCATATCTTATAAATCCGACAAGAAGCCGATACAATATGGACGATTTGGCAATGAGTTATTTGTCTTACAATACGATAAAATACGGAGAGATAACGGACGGCGCTAAAAAAACTCTGCTCGAAGTCAATTTGAAAGAAGTCGTGGAATACGCTTGCGAAGACGCCGATATAACTTTTAGACTCTACGAATGTTTTGCTCCGCTTATCGAGAGTATGGAACTCAAAGATTTATTTTTTAATATAGAAATGCCTTTGATAAAAGTTTTGGGAGATATGGAATTTGACGGAGTTTATATAAGTTCGGAGAAAATGAAAAAACTATCCGAAGAATATTCTTTGCTTTTGGATAAAATTCAGAAAAATATATTTGAAGAAGCTAAAGAAGAATTTAATTTGCAATCTCCGAAACAACTCGAATATATACTTTTTAATAAATTGGGACTTCCACCGACAAAAAAAACAAAAACGGGATTTTCTACGGACGAAGAAGTTTTAAGCGAACTATCTAAAAAATATAAAATCGCTCAAGATATGATGACTTATAGGAAATACGCTAAATTAAAAAATACTTATTTGGATGTTTTTCCGACTTTAGTTAATAAATCTACAAATAGAATTCATGCGTCTTTCAATCAAACTGTAACGGCAACGGGACGATTATCTTCTTCCGAACCCAATTTACAAAATATACCCGTTAGAGGAGACGAAGGCAGAGATATAAGAAACACTTTTATCGCGGAAAACCAAAACATAAGTTTAGACTATATTCAAATGCATTTAATC
>NZ_SJDU01000427.1 GCF_005518285.1 Brachyspira catarrhinii
GAGGAGAAAAAAGACGATTTGATAAAAAATACTCTTGGAGTGCATTTTCTAAAAAAAATGCAGAAGATATGCTGGATTATATAAATGATACTATACTTAAAAGATTAGTAGATAAATATAATCATAGCGGAGATGTTTTTTCACCGTCATTAAAAATAAAAAAAGGAAGCACATTAAAAACTATAGTAAATAAACTAGATGAATTAACACTGCTTGATGTTGATAGTGATGTAAAGGGAGATGCATTTGAATATTTTTTGAAAAATTCTATTACCATAGGAAATGATTTAGGTGAGTATTATACGCCCAGACATATAGTAAAATTAATGGTTGAACTTATTCAGCCTAAATTTGGGGATAAAATATATGATCCTTGCTGCGGTACAGGAGGTTTTTTAATAGAGGCTTTTAGATTTATTAAAAGAAATTCTAATTTAACAGGTGATAATATTAAATATTTAGAAGAAGAAACAATATACGGAGGAGAATTAACCGAAACTTCTAAAATAGCAAAAATGAATATGATATTAGCAGGTGATGGGCATACACATATAAAACAGCAGGATAGTTTGGCAAATCCTGCTTACGAACAATACGATGTCGTTTTAAGCAACTTTCCATTCAATCAAAAAACAGATTATTCTCATTTGTATGGTATGAAAACTGTAAAAGCAGATGCTGTATTTTTTATGCATATAATTAATGCATTAAAAAATGGAGGAAGGGCTGCTGTAATAGTTCCAGATAGTGTTTTATTTTCTATAAGAGATAATGATATTTTAAAATTAAGAAAAAAAATAATAGAAGAATGTAATATACTGTCAATTATACAATTAGATAATTACACATTTGCTCCGTATACTTTACAGCCAACTTCTATAGTAATTTTTAATAAAGAAAAAAAACATAATAATATTTGGTTTTATGAATTAAAAAATGACGGATTTTCTAAAAATCAAAAAAGAACTATTATTCGCGAAAATGATATACCGAATTTAAGAACTTGGTGGAATGATAAAAAAAATAATAATAATGCTTTTGAAGTAGAAATAGATAAAATACAAAATGAAAAATATAAATTATTTCTTAATTTTTATAAAGAATATGAAAATATAAAATATCCTAAAGAACTTTCATATATATGCTATGATTATATATTAGGAATGACACCAACCCGAAAAAATAAAAGTTTTTATGGAGATAAATATTTATGGGTTAAAATATCTGATATGAAAGAAAAAATTATATTAGATACGGAAGAAAAATTATCTCAATTAGGATATGATAAGCTTGGAGAAAATAAGTATTTTAATAAAGGAAGTTTATTATTTTCTTTCAAACTAACTATTGGAAAAGTATCTATAGCTGGCGAGGATTTATTTACAAATGAGGCTATATGTAAATTATGTTTAAAAGATAAATATAATAATGAATTAGTAAAAGATTATTTATATTATATACTTCCTAATATAAACTATAAGCCTTTTGCTCAAAGAGCTGCTAAAGGATACACACTTAATAAAGATATACTTCCTACAGTGGTTTTTCCATTTTCAGATTCTGAATATGAATTAGAAGATATTGTAAATAAATATAAACTAATAGAAAATCAAATATTAAAACTAGAAAACGATATAGCTGACATAAAAAAAGAACATAGTAATCTTATAAACAGTATAATATTTGAAAAAAATAAATAATAAGTTTTTAATTTATTCATTAAGCATTTTTGATAAAACATCTTCTTCTTCTGCAGTTTCAGGAATGACAACTTT
>NZ_SJDU01000428.1 GCF_005518285.1 Brachyspira catarrhinii
AATTATTTGTAATTAAATAAACTCCGTAAATATCGCTATTTCTAAAAACTTTATCGTAATATCTAATTCTGAAATCATAAATATAATTGGATTTGCTTTTTTCAATTATTTTAAAATCGCTTAAATAACCTACCCGCTCTCTTCCGCCCAATATTTGAAGAATAATTAAAGTCGTTAATAAAAAAATCGATAAACTTAAATAAATTATTTTTCGCATAAATCAACCTCGATTAAAATTTAAAATCTAAAATCTAAAATAAATAAAAGGATTATAAGTGCCGTTCACTAAATACATAATGCAAATAAACAATAATATAAATTGAATCACGCTTTCTACTATATAAATTTTGCTTGAAAATGTCGCTTCTTTAATTTTCGGAAATAAACTTTGAAACAATCCGCTAAATAAAACGCCGAATATAAAACAGACGAAAGTTTGAGGATAAAAGAAATAACGAACCGTATAAACGCTTTCTTTATAACTAAACATTAATTTGTATAATTCAAACGCATGTTTTAAGTCGTTCGCTCTGAATAAAACCCAGCCGATTACAAAAACAAATATTACATAAATATGATTGATAAACTTTAATTTATTCTTTTCCAATAATTTGCCTAAAAATATTCTTTCGATTACCAAAAAGAAACCGTGAAATAATCCCCATAAAATAAAATTATAACTCGCTCCATGCCACAGTCCTGTCGCAAAGAAAACGATTAAAAGATTTATATATGTGAATAATTTTCCTTTTCTGTTTCCGCCTAAAGGAATATATAAATATTCTTTAAACCAAGTCGATAAAGATATATGCCATCTTCTCCAAAATTCTTTTATAGATTTTGAAATATAAGGATAATTAAAATTTTCCAAAAAAGTAAATCCGAACATTTTGCCCAAACCTATAGCCATATCCGAATAGCCCGAAAAATCATAATATATTTGAAGAGTATATAAAATCGCGGAAATCCATGCCAAAGCCGTTCCCAATTCGTCCGTTGGCTGTTTCAATATTTCATCGCAAGATAAAGCGAACATATTTGCAAGAATTACTTTTTTCGATAAACCGTAAATAAATCTTTTAATGCCGTAAGATATATTTTCTAAATTTTCGTTTCTATTCATTATTTGATTTTCAATATCATGATATTTCACAATTGGACCCGCTATAAGTTGAGGGAAAAACGAAATATATAAAGCCAAATTGAATATATTTTTCTGAGCTTTATTATGTTCTCTATAAACATCAATTGCGTAAGATAAAGCTTGAAAAGTATAAAAAGATATTCCTATTGGCAAAACAATATCTTTTAATTCGATTATTTTATCTTGAGATAAAGAATTGATAATTGAAATAATAAAATTAGTATATTTGAAATATCCTAATATCGACAAATTGATTATAACGCATAAAGCCAAATATATTTTTTTATTTTTCAAATTATTTTCGTTTATCGCTTTTTCTATCAATAGAGCGAATATATAATTGACGATTATTGAAGAGAACATTATTAAAGTATAACTAACTCCTCCCCAAGCGTAAAAAATTATGCTCGCGACTAAAAGCAAAATATTTTTAAATCTTTTATCGATTAAATAGTATGAACAAAATACTACGGGAAGAAAAAGCCAAAGAAATATCATAGAGCTAAACAGCATAATAACTCCATGATTTATTTAATTTAAATGAAAGGAAGACTAATAAAAATTTTAAAATATTAGTATAGTATAGTATAGTATAGTATAGTATAGTATAGTATAGTATAGTATAGTA
>NZ_SJDU01000043.1 GCF_005518285.1 Brachyspira catarrhinii
ATGTTAACTAAATTGCCCAAATTTTCAAAAATTAATAAACAAAATCAATGAATTTATAAAAAAAATAAAAAAAATTGTTGACTTTTTTTAAAAAATTACTATCTTATATATAGAGGGATTAAGAAATCCCTTATAAAGTTATTTATTTTCAGGAGGAATCCTATGACAAAGAGATGTTTAAAACTTAAATTTAAGGTATTGTTATTAGTATTAATAGCGATAGTAATGGTAGCGGGAGTAGTATCTTGTAAAAAAAGAAGCCAATTGCCTGTGAATGATTTCAGCACGGAGATTGACGAAGATACGGGTTTAATTGGCGATGACGGTAATGTAATTACCACTATAACAAACTACATTACCAACTATATAACGAATAAAAAATTTACCACTATATTTATTACGAATAGAGAATATCATACAAACTGGATAATCTATAAGACGAATATTATAAATGAAAAAGACATAATCTATACCAATTATGTGTATATCGAAAAGATAATTACAAATCAAATAGAGATAATTACGAATTTAACGCCCGACCCAAAATATTATGTTTCAAGATATCATAATAGTATGAAGTATAAAGTTTACGCTCCGTTTTCTGGAATAGGACCCGAAGGAGAATATAAATATACGAATGTGTCTTATATGGATACCGATACTTTAAGCGCGTTGTGGAAGAATATGATGAAAATGAAATCCTTTTCTGGACAAGAATTAGTTATAAGAAATAGAGGAACTGGAACATATTTCTACTTTGACGAAAATGCAGATATTATCTGGAGCAAAAATATTATTTGGAATGATAAATCCGATGTAATATTGAAAAAATTCGTTCAAGGTATAATAATTAGGCATATATGCGGAAACGACACTAAAGGACATTACGCTATTGCGGGACTTTATAGATTGACTAAACCTTCATCAGTATTGAGAGGATGGGACGATACGGGAGTTAATCTTCTTCAAGGTTATAATTTCAGAATAGAAAGAGTGGATGGCGAATACGATATAGTCGTTATGAATCCTGGGCATGTCGTAAACGGAAGCGAATACGGACTTGAAATATATAATACTTCTGGCTATGACAATTTCAGATATTCTCAAGGAGGAAACGGATATTATGAAGAAAGACCTGAAGTTTATATGTCAAAGATTACGCATGTATCCGAACTTTGGAAGAATTACAGACCTTGGGAATTGTATGATTTGTCTTTCAAAATTATGAAACGCTAATTCGAGGAGGACAGATTATGACAAACAATATAGAATATAAAGAAAATAAAGATTGGAGGCATAATATGACAAAGAAATATAAAAGATTTAATTGGAAAACATTATTCTTATTCTTAATGATAGGAATAATGACGATAGGCTTAATCGCTTGTATGAAACAACAAAAATCTACTTTTCCTGCGGATGAAGAAAACGAATTCAATGTAAGGGCTTCTCAAACGGGACCTTTAGACCCAAGCGGCAGCTTACTTACAAATATAGTATGGGTTACGAATGTTATACATGTGACAAACGAAAGAATAGACTATATAACCAACAGAGTGATTATACCGGGAAAATTGATTGAAGAAACCATATATATTACGAATAAGGGAAAAGTAGAGACCAATTATGTTTATATAGATAAAATCTCTTATGTGACGGAATATGTTACGAATGTCGTGCCTGATGATACTTATGTTTCAAGATGGCATAAGAGTTTTATGTATAGAGTTTACGCTCCGTTTTCTGGAATAGGAGCCGAAGGCGAGTGGAAATATACGAATGTGTCTTATTTGGATACCGATACTTTGAGCGCGTTGTGGAAGAAAATGATGAAGATGGAATCTCATAGCGGAAAAGAATTTATTATAAGAAATAGACAGAGAAAAGATAACGGCTGGTTCTTCTTCTTTGATAAAAACGCTAACTTATATTGGAACAAATATCCTAATAAGGTATTGAAAGAATTCGTTCAAGGCGTGATAATACAGCATAGATGCGGTAACGACACTAAAGGCGCTTACGCGATAGCTGGACTTTATAAGTTGACTACACATTCGCTCGAATTAAGCAAATGGGGAGACGATGGAGTTAATCTATTTCAAGGTTGTAATTTCGTAAAAACAAGAATGCCAGGCGAATACGATATAGTGGTATTGAATCCTGGGCATGTCGTAAACGGAAGCGAATACGGATTTGAAATATATAATTCTACCATTAACGGCTTCAGATATATAGGACAAGGAAACGGATATTATGAACAAAGACCAGAAACTATAATGTCAAAGATTACGCATGTATCCGAACTTTGGAAGAATTGGAGACCGTGGGAATTGTGGGATTTGGCATTCCAAATTAATTCTTCAAGTATCGTGCCAAAAAAATAATGTAGAAAAATTATATCATTATTAAAGCGAGAATAAGTTTAAGGGCTTGTCGTTAATTCGGCAGCCCTTATTTTATATATTAATACGATAATAAAATAATAAGATTTTACTTAAAAAGCTATTGAAAAATTTTATATAAAACTATATAATTACTCAATACAAAATAAAGATAAAATAAAAATATAAGGTATTTAATAAAAAATTAATCTAAGGAATATAAATTATGAACGCGTTGGTAACATTAGGAATGGTTGTTTATTCCATAATATGCATACTTTTGATTTTATTAATCATAATACAGGGCGGAAAAGCGGAAGGATTATTTTCAAGCGCTCAAGCGAACGTATTGGGAAGCCAGAGAGGAGACGCTTTAACGAAGGCGACAAAAGTTTTATCCACGGTTTTTATAGTCGGAGCTTTACTTATTTCAATGGCTATAAGCGCTCAAAAAACGGCTTTTGAAAATGTATCCGATACTCCATCGAGGGATTTAAACGCAAACATGCCTATAAATAACGATGAAGAGAGGAGAGAGCTTGAAGAAAATTTGGGAGAAAATATTACGGTAGACACAGTCCCCGAAGGTTTCGTATTGAGACTTGGAGATATTTTATTTAATACGGATTCTTATGTTTTAAGAGACGAAGCTAAAGAAACTATAGACAGAATCATAAACGCCATTAATAGAAGTTATTCGGGCAGAGAGATAATAGTTCAAGGGCATACCGACAATGTTGGGGAAGAGGAATATAATCAAATATTATCCGAAAATCGCGCTAAAGCGGTTGCCGATTATATTTCGCCTAATCTTCAATCCAATATAGTATCGCATAGCGGATTTGGAGATAAAAATCCAATAGCTTCAAATGACACGGCGGAAGGCAGAAGAAGAAACAGAAGAGTCGATATAATAATCAAATTAAGATAAATTACTTTTTTAATTTGCTTATATTTATATTATTCGTCCAAATTAAATTGTCGTCCAAGTTTAAGACGATTTCGAGTCTGTTCGCGTTATTCCAATAATTTTTATCAAATTGAATTTTAAAACCTATTCTTTGCCCGATTGGAAATGAAATATTGTAAAAATTATCGTTTCCGCTAAATATTAAATTCTTATTTCTATTGTTTTTGTATAACGAATAATTTACTTTCAAATTATTTATATTAATATTATTCGTATATTTCAAATTCTTCACTTCTATTGTGGGAATAATCGCCTCTTCGTTTTTGTAAAAATCTATATTATTTATTTTAACTTCCAAAGGAATATTCCCTACTCTCAAAGACGCGAAAAATGGAATATTATCCAAAAATCCCCATCTTATCATAAAAAATATAATCACAAAAAAAGTAAGAAAAGCGCCGTATAAAAACATAAAACTTTTTTTAGAAAACATACTCGGTTTTACTTTTGGAGGTTCTCTGTAAACCGTTCGCTCTCTCTTATTGTAGAATTCATGTTCTGGATTTTTTGGGTCGTAAACTTCTCTTGGCAATTTTTAAATCCTTTTTAATATTTTGCTCGCGTAAAAGCATAAATCTTTCGGCTGAACGAAGTCGTTTCCAAATCTTTTTGCCGCATATTCAAAACTTTTTTCCTGAATTGTTAGAGCCAATTTTACGGCTTCAGTAATATCCAATTTTCTTGCAAGAAACGAGCCTACAAATCCCGCCAAAACATCGCCCATTCCCGCTTTTCCCATTGAAATAGTCGGGTTATAATTTATAAATATTTGATTATCTTTCATAAAAAAACTTATAGCGTCTTTTAAGATTATAGAGGCTTTAGTTTTTTCTCTGAATATCGAAAGCGCGTTATAAGGATTTTCCAAAGCTTCTATATGATTTATCCCCGTTAATTTTTCAAATTCGTATATATGAGGAGTTAATATAAAATTTTCGGGCAGTTCTTCCAAAGTATTTTGAAACATTAAATATAAAGCGTCCGCGTCTACAACGGTAGGAATATTGATTTGTTTTAAAATTGAATTGATAAAAACTTCCGTAGAAATATCTCTTCCAATTCCCGAACCTATTATACAAGCATCGCTTTTATTTATATCGTTTGCAATAGCAATATCGCTTTCCGTAAAATATTTTTGATTTTCTTCGCCCACTCCGATAATAATCGCTTCTGGCATTTGAGAGATGATTATATTTTTTATAGTTTTTTCAATTCCTTTTGGAACATAAAGCCTTATATAACCTACTCCGCTTCTGTAAGCCGCTTTAACGGATAAAACCGCCGCTCCCACATAATCCGAACTTCCCGCTATTATTGCAAGGTTTCCCTGTTCTCTTTTGCTAAAAAAAGCGCTTCTTTCGATATTTATTTTTTCGTTATGGTTTATTAGCAAAGCCTTATATTCCGCATTGTCGAGTATCTCTTTTGGGAATATTGATTTTATAATAAATAATTTTCCAATATATTCTCTCGTTTTGTATAAAAAGAATATATCTTTTGCAAAACATATAGTATAGGTTTCATGCGCTTTAAAACATGTATTTATATTGTCATAATCGTTTATTTTTGATTGCAAACCCGAAGGCATATCAATCGCTATTCTTATAATATTTAGAGAATTCAATTTGTCTATTAATAATTTTTCTTTTTCCGCTAAAGCTCTGTTCCCGCCCGTGCCGAATAAAGAATCTATGGCAATATCTCCTTCTTCAATATTTTGGGTTACTTCAAATACTTTTTCCTCGCTCGCCAAATATACGACATTGACATTCATATCTTTTAAAATATTAAAATTGATGTAGGTGTCTTTATTTACTCTGTCTATATTTCCCGTTAGATAAACTTTCGTATCATAGCCGTTTTTTATTAAATATCTCGCTATTGCAAGTCCGTCTCCGCCGTTTCCTCCAACCGATGAAAATATGTGAACGGTTTTATTATATAAAGTTTTTCTATGCCTTTTAAGAAGCAAATAAAAAATTTCGCTTGCGACATGTTCCATAAGAAGAATCGAAGGAATTTTTTCTATAGTTTTTTTGTCTATATTTATTACTTCTTCTATACTTACGACTTTCACTTTAAATTTTCCTAATAATTTATTTTCTTTTTTTATTTTATAACCGCCATAAAGGACGAAACTATATTTCCGTTCAATTTATTATATTTTGAAAATTGAGAATAAAAGCTTCCCATGCCGTCATTATTTGCCAATACATTCGAATAAACTTTATCTGGGACAATATTCGAATTAGTCATAAACACATTTTTATCATAATAGTAAGATAATTTCAAAGTCCATAATGCATGCCCGTCCTTTTTTGCGCTAATAAAATCTGGATATAATAATAAAAACGATTTCGACAAAGTATTATAAAAATATTTAATATCTTCTATAGTAGGAGTTTCATTGCTATCGGTTTGAGATTGAATATTTTTTCGAATATCTTTATAACGAATCGAACTTCCTTTTTTAATAATGGCGTCCGCTTTGTATCTTTTGTTATAAGGGTATATTAAAGCCCAATATGTAAAATCGTCATATAATTCTTTCGATATATCCCAATAATACATATCGGAAGTTAACTTATAAGTCAATAATTCTTTTGAATCTATATTATTAAAATATTCGTCAACTATATTTTCTAATTTTTTATTATCTATACCGTAAATTAAATTTTTATTCGAATTAGGATAAGTTATAAAAAATACGGTAATAAACGCTATTGCAACTATAAATATGGCGGTAATTAGAACGGGAGCTATATTTATCCCCTTATTTATAGCTTTTTTACTCTTTTTAATATTTTCATTTGAAAAAAAATCTTTTTCAAAATTGTTTATATCCAATAATTCAGATTCTGTATATTCTTTCATAGATTTGTATTTTTCAGTTTTACTTTCCAAGATATTTTTATCCGAATAGAAACCGTCCAATTCGTTTGATATATTATTTATAAGTTTTTTTATATTGAATCTCTTATCAACCACATAAAGCAATATTTCATCGGGTTCAAATTTTATATATCCGTCATTATAAAAGAAAGCACCGAAACATTCTATATAAACTTTTTCGCCGTTATCGACCGCATGCCTTATCGTTTCCAATATCGTTTCATACATTTCTTTTTTATTATTAGTATCCGCTATATCGTTTATCGATTCGTCAAAACCTATATCGGCGCTTCTGAAAACTAATTTGCAATTTTTGTCGACATAAATAAATCCCAAATCGTATATATGAAAGACTTTGCTATCTATAACCGATAAAGTTATTTTTTTAAATAATTGATTTATCAAATCTATAACTTCCGTTTTGCTCTTTTTAAATCTGCTTGAAAGTTTTTTAGTTAAAATTGTTGAAGTTATTTTATTTACTTTATCGAATCTTTCTTCAATCAAATAACTTAAACTATCCGAACAGTCAAAATGAACATATCCGTCTTTATAAGAGAAAGTTCCAAAATCTTCTATATATATTATACCGCCGTTGTCTATAATATGCCTCATCGTTTCGAATATAGCTTCGTAAAAAGCCGTTCTTCCTAAATATTTTATAGTAATGGTTTCCAAAGAAGCGTCAAAAGCAATATCCGCATTTCTAAAAATTAGATTAGCTTCTTTATCCGCATAAATAAATCCCAAATCATACATATAAAATACTTTTCCATCGACTACGAGAGAAGCTATTTCAGAAAATATATATTGTATAGAATCTTTAATTTCTTTTTCCGATATTTTGAATCTGTTTGATAATCTTTCGATTAAAATATTATTGCTAAACATTTCTACCCCTTTAATTTTTAGAATAATATTTAATAAATTAACATAACGCAAACCTAATTGTATAAAAAATTAGGTTTGCATATTTAGTTTAATTTATAGATATTCTTTTAACCAATCTTTTAATTGGCTCTCGTTTTTCATGCCTTCGGCTCTTTTAACAACCTCTCCGTTTTTGAAAACCATCAATGTAGGAATAGATTGAACCTCGTATTTAACGGCAATCTCTTCGGCTTCGTCCACATTAACCGCTCCGAAATTCATTTTATCCGAATGCTCGTCCGCAAATTTATGCAGAATTGGAGTTTGCATTTTACAAGGTCCGCACCATTCTGCAAAAAAATCTATTAATGTGGCTTTATCTTCTGACACCGCCGCATCAAAAGTTTCCATATTTAATTGTGATACTGACATAATCGTTCATCCTCATTTTGTAATTTCTTATAGTCTAACTTATTTTTTAATAAAAGTCAACATAATTTTTACAATTTATATAGCAAAAATTGTAAAATAAAAATTCGTCATTGCTAAGCCACCGCCGAAGCAATTTGCACAGAGAATATTGCCACGCTTACGCTCGCAATGACAAATAAAAAACCGCCGATTAATTAAAATCAGCGGCTTATAATTATTTATTTTTTATCGTTTTTATTCTAAATTTATTTACTCAATCTCGCTCTTAATTCTTCAAGTTGTTTTTTTAGTCTTTGAGGAAGTCTGTCGCCGAATTTAGAATAATGATTTTCTATTTCGTTTGCCTGATTTTTCCAAGCTTCGATATCCACTCTCATAAGCTCTTTGAAATCCGCTTCGTCAATTTTTAATCCCGTCAAATCCAAATCTCCGTCTTTTGGCATTCTTCCAATAGGAGTGTCTTTAGCGTCAATTTTTCCTTCGACTCTCTCGCACATCCATTTTAGAACTCTCGAATTGTCTCCGAATCCTGGCCACAACCATTTTCCGTCCGCATTCTTTCTAAACCAATTTACATAAAAGATTTTAGGGGCTTTATCTCCCAATTTATCTCCCATTTCAAGCCAGTGATTCATATAATCTCCCATATTATAGCCTGCAAAAGGAAGCATAGCGAAAGGGTCGAATCTCAAAGCGCCAACCGAACCTATATTAGCCGCCGTAGTTTCGCTTGCAGCCGTAGAACCCATAAATACGCCGTGGTCCCAATTATAAGATTCATGAACCAAAGGCATAACGGAAGCTCTTCTTCCTCCGAAAATAAATATATCTATAGGCACTCCTTTAGGGTCTTCCCAGTCCGCGCAAATTATAGGGCATTGTTTCGCTGGGGCTGTAAATCTAGCGTTTGGATGAGCGCCTTTATCTGGACTTGCTGGAGTCCAATCGTTTCCTTTCCAATCTTTACCATGCGCTGGAGGTTCGCTCATTCCTTCCCACCATACATCGCCATCGTCCGTTTCAACGCAGTTTGTGAATATAGTATTTTCTCTTATCGAATCCATAGCCATAGGGTTAGAATCGTAAGAAGTCCCAGGAGCCACTCCAAAGAATCCAGCTTCGGGGTTTATCGCGTAAAGCCTGCCGTCTTCTCCAATTTTCATCCAAGCTATATCGTCTCCTATAGTTTCACATTTCCAACCTTTAATAGTAGGTTGAAGCATTGCAAGATTGGTTTTACCGCATGCGCTCGGAAAAGCCGCCGCTATATGAAATCTCTTTCCTTCTGGATTGGTTAATCTCAATATAAGCATATGTTCAGCCATCCATCCTTCTCTTCTTGCCATCGCGCTTGCAATTCTTAAAGCCAAACATTTCTTTCCGAGCAAAGCGTTTCCGCCGTAGCCCGAACCGTAAGACCAAATCAAATTTTCATCTGGAAAATGCGAAATATATTTTTTTTCTATCGGAGCGCAAGGCCATTTTTTGTCTTTTTCTCCGTCCGCTAAAGGAGCGCCAACGGAATGCAAGCAAGGGACAAATTCTCCGTTTGAACCTAAAACATCCAACACTTTAGTTCCGACTCTCGTCATTATATGCATATTGCAAACAACATAAGCGCTGTCCGTTAACTCCACGCCGATTTTAGCAATCGGAGAGCCGACAGGTCCCATAGAAAATGGAATAACATACATTGTCCTATTTTTCATCGAACCTTTATATAACTCTTTCATCGTCTTCTTTAATTCGTCTGGGTTCATCCAATGGTTCGTAGGTCCCGCGTCAATTTCGTTTGGATAACTTATAAAAGTTCTGTCTTCCACTCTCGCCACATCGGAAGGGTCGCTTCTGAAAGAGTGGCTATGTTTTCTCTTTTTGAGCGGATGAGAGAGTCCCAAATCGATAAGCTCTTGCATGCATCTGTCGTATTCTTCGCTACTTCCATCGCAAACATATATGTCTTTAGGTTGACACATATCCGCCATTTCTTTAATCCAAGATTTAAGTTTTTCGTTTTTTAAATCTTCAAGTTTCATAATATATTTATTCCTTTTTTATAAAATTTTTTAAATTTATTATACTATAAAATTAATTTTTAGTAAATGATTTTTTATTTATCAAAAATATCGTAAAAGCGAATGAGAAATATAAAATTGCCGAAATAATTGCGGTAATAAAATTATCGAAAGTCGAACCTCTCGCCAAAACATTATTCAATATAGGAACGATTAAAAGCCCCGTTATAGACATTAAAGAAAAGCCGAGAGAGAATTCGCTTAACGCGGGAGATTTATATTCGGGGTCGCATATTTTTAATAATATCATTCCCGTTGTCAATACGCCCGTCAAAGTTCCCCAAGACACAATCGCTCTTTCAAAAGAATAATCATGTTTAAAGAAAAAATCGCCGAGCGGGAAAACGAGCAAATAAGTTATTATAAAACCCAATATGCACATAACGGTTATTGGAGCGATATAATTCATTATCGCTTTTATCGGTAAACTCGTTATTGCCGAAACTATCGCAAAATCGCTTAAAGTTCCCATGATTTTTGCCTTAACTTTAGCGTCAATCATCCAAGTTAAATTCGTTTTTTTTATTAGAAAATTCAAAGCGAACATTATTATCATTGAATAAGTCCATACGGGAAGAACATTCAAACCTGCGATATTCATTCTTTTTACGAAATTCAAAACTATATAAGCTATTCCGCATACTGCAAAAATAATCGCCAAATGAAAAGTTATAGTTTCTATAGAAGAGCTTAAAAAAGTTTCTCTTCCCAAACTGTTTTGTTTAGATATATCTTTATTATATCCGACTTCCATACTTTTATCTTCGTTATTTTTTTTAATCGCTTTTATAATATTCGTTTTGTTTCTTCTAACGGCAATATTTATAAATATAATTCCAAAAATCATTCCGCCGATTAATCCGACCGTTGCCGTAGTCATAGCGACTCCCTGCGCGATTTCCCATTCGTATTGAGGAATTCCAAAACTTTCAAGCAATTTTCCCGTAGAGGCGGCGAGTCCATGTCCTCCCGCAAATCCCGCCGACAATTCGTATCCGAAAGTTCTATACATATTTAATTGAGGATTTACTTTGCTGAAAAACATATTGGTAGCGTATCCTATTGCCGATTGAGTCATAGCGGCGCATTGAAACAAACCGAAACAAATAAGGACTTTTGAAGGATAGAGAGATTTAATATTTTTTTTCTTATTGTCGTTAGAATTATTTGAAGAGCTTAAAAACATGCCCAAAGGAATTGCGGCAAATATCGGAACGGACAAAATTCCGGGAAGCAAAGAATAAGTTTTAATCCATTCC
>NZ_SJDU01000429.1 GCF_005518285.1 Brachyspira catarrhinii
AAAAAAATTACAATCTTATTATGCTTTTTATCTTTACTCGCTTTTATAAGTTGCAGTAATAAAAAAACAACGGGAGACGATGTGGAGAGAACATTATCCTATTATGCTGGAGATTGGTGGGGACAAACTGACGCAAATACCGGCGAAGAACATATTTTTACCATCAAAACCGATAATTCATTTACAATGATATCTGGAGGCGAAGGTGTGGAAATCCCCTCATCAGCTATAACAAGAAACAGCGGTTCAAGTTATACGGTTGCTACAGAAGGTCTAACTCTTACTTTCAGTAGCGATACTCAAGGAAAATATACCATATCTCAAGCAGGAGAGACTGCATCATCTTTCGATATTACTAAAAAATAATAAGATTAAAGCGAAAATTACCGAGTCTTTTTAGGCTCGGTTTTTTTATTTATCTATTCAAACTCGCTCTTGTAATCAAATCGATTATATCCAAATTTCCGTTTTCCATAGCATACATTAAAGCGTTTTTTGAAAATCTGTCGACAATATTTATATTCGCTCCCGCGTTTATCAAATATTCAACCGAATTATAATCTCCGTTTTCAGCCGCAAACATTAAAGCCGTTTTTCCATCGTTGTCCGCAATATTTAAATCTGCTCTCGCGTTTATAAGAGTCGCTACCGCTTCGCTTTTTGAAGAAATCGCAGCCCATATTAAAGCGGTTTTTCCGTTTCTCATTATATGATTAATATTTGCTTTTCCTATCAAAAGAGATGATATTAAATCGGTTGCTCCAAGTGTGGAAGCCAAAGCGAGCGGAGTTATATTTCCGTAAGTTCCGTAAGTCGCCGATATATTCGCATCGCTTCCGTTTTCCAAAAGTATTTTAGCCGTTTCGGTGTTTCCGTTGGCTATTGCGTAAAATAAAGCGTTCGCTCCGTATTCGTTTATTCGATTAATTTCGCTTCCGTTATCGAGCAGTAATTTAACGATTAAATCATGATTATTAAAAGCCGCTATCATTAGAGGAGTCATATTATAATCTATTCCATCGTTATTTCCGCTTCTATAAATTCCCGATAATCTTAAATCGGCGTTTGCCTTAATAAGAGCTTCCGCAATCGAATAATAACCTTTTCCCGCCGCCTGCAAAAGAGCGGTAGTTCCTCCGCTTATCTTTATATTTGGGTTGGCTTTTTTAGCGAGCAAATAAGAAACCATATCGACATATCCCGAATCTGCCGCGTAAATTAAAGCCGTTTTTCCATGTTTGCAAGTAATATCGACATCTAATTGTTGCGATAAAAGAATAAGCGCAATATTTTTATATCCTTTTGAAACCGCCGTTATTAAAGCGTTATGTCCTTGACTGTCTCCAAAATTTATAAAATTTGAAATCGAGCCTTCCGAAATTAATTGTCTTAATCCTTCCGCGTTATCGTTATTCGCATATTCCAATAATCGGTCCAACTTGCCAATATTTGCGGTATTCGTATCGTTTGTGTTATTTAAAATTTGAGCGAAACTAAAAGGATTTGAATTTATGGCAAAAAATATTAAAATAAAAGCAATAAGACGCATAATTTTTCCTTATATAAAGTTTAAAATATTAACTTTATATAATTTCGGAATTTAGGACTTTAAATTATAGTTTGCATAATTTAAAGTTTTGTTGATTTAAGTTAAAATAAAAATTGAATATGATTAGATTTTTAAAAAATAGTTTTATAATATTTCTTGTATTAATTTGTTTTACTTCAAAAGTTTTTTCTCAAAAAAGCATAATAATATTTAAAACCG
>NZ_SJDU01000430.1 GCF_005518285.1 Brachyspira catarrhinii
AATAATATAAACAATATTTTATTAAATTGCAATAGTTAATATTATTCCGTTAATAGTCGAAAATATATATAAATATTTTTTATTCTAATATATAATAGATAGAAATTTTTTATCATAATATTTTTAAGGGGTTAGTCAAAGTGAGATTATATTTTACTTTTATATTATTATTTTTGATTTCATGCGCTTCAAATACGAAGGTTCATCATAAAAATTATGACGATATATGGGTAAGGAAAGTTAGAGGAAAAAGCGTAGTCGCTCCAAACGGATATTTATACACTTTTATGGATAACGGGAGCGTGGAATACGGAATTAACGGAAAGAAAATGGGAATAGGTTTTTTCGTTTATGCGGAAAATGAAAATAAAGCCTACTATTACGAAAGAATTTCTTTAGACAATATAGCTTATAATATTCAAGCGGCTGTTCCAAAAACAAATGTATGTATGTATGTGAGTTTCATTCTTTCAAACGACAATATAAAAATGACTTCTGGATATACGAAAGATTATTACGCGAGACTATCCGCTTGGAAAAAATCCAATTTAAATATGTTCGGAGTATTGCGAGAAGGAAAAGATATGTCCGAATATCCGATTCCTTATATAAACGAAATTAATTTTAATAATTTTATAGAATTTGGCAAATTGAAAACATATTAAATATAAAGTCTCTAATTTTATCTATTTTACATAAAAATATTTTTTATTTTTTATCATATATTATTTGTAATTATGGATTTATTTTTATATAATATTTATGTATAATAGTATATAATAAATAAACTTTAATTTGCGGGCAGTTTATGAGAATATTAATTGCAATAACAAGTTCCATATCGGCATACAAAATTCCCGTTCTTGTCAGTATGTTGAAAAAGCAGGGGCATGAAATAATTTGCGCCGTGACTAAAAACGCAGAAAATATGGTTGGAGTTAAAGCTTTGGAAACTATGAGCGGAAATCATGTCATAAGAAATATTTGGAAAGAAGAGGACCCGCTTATACATATAAATATCAATAAAAAAACTGACGCTTTATTGATAGCCCCGATAGACTCCAATATGATAGGAAAAATTGCAAACGGAATATATGACGACAGCATAAGCACAATCGCATGCGCGTATACGGGAAGAAAATTATTTGCCCCAGCGATGAATCCTTATATGTGGCTTAATAAAACCGTTCAAAAAAATGTGAAATATATGATAGAAGAATTGAATTACGAAATCATAGAGCCAGAAAGAGGAGCTATGGCTTGCGAAGAGGACGGAGTCGGAAGGCTCGCTTCTTTTGAAACTATAATAAATAAATTAACAAATAATAAATACGGCAATATAAGATTTACGATAACGGCAGGAGCTACTAAAGAATGGATAGACCCGATAAGATATATAACGAATAGTTCGAGCGGAAAAATGGGAGAGGCTTTATATAATCAAATAAACTCGGGAAACGGAAATATTACTTATATAGAGGGAAGTGTTTTATATCCTTTAACGGTTCATTCTAATAATTCTAAAAATAAAAAAATAAAAGTCGACACTACCGAAGAATTAAAATATACCGTTTTAAGCGAATTAAAAAATACCGATATACTATTTATGGCGGCGGCTCCTTTGGATTTCAAACCAACGAAAACATTCGATAAAAAAATAAAAAAGCAAAATATAAACAATATAGAACTTATACAAAACGAAGATATACTCGCTCTTACTAAAGATAAAAAATTAAAAAACTGTTTAATAGTTTCATTTGCCGC
>NZ_SJDU01000431.1 GCF_005518285.1 Brachyspira catarrhinii
CCTTTAAAAGTTTTCATGTCCGCGCTAATCATAACAGCGTTAATAAAGTCGAGGAGAACTTTTTCGCCTCCTTTATCGGTGAAGAAATACCTGACGAAAAAATCGTTAAGCGCATTAAATGGTTTCTTATTCATAAGAATATTATAACAAAAAATTATTATTTGTCAAAATTTAAATTATACCGCCGACTGTGAAGCCATATTCGCGTTTTTCTTCCATCTGTCAGAAAAATAATAACTTAAACTTAAACTCATATTTATAAAATTGACTATCGCCATTGAAGTCCATATTCCCACTACGCCGATTTTTGGAGATAAAAAATAAGCCAAAGGAACTCTCACCATAATAAGAGCTATAAAACTAAAAAGCATTAAAGTAAAAGTTTTTCCCGCTCCGTTAATCACTCCGTTTGTGGCGAACATAACCGAAAGAAAAATAATCGAAGGCATAACGATATACATATAACTTCTAGTATATTCAAAAATACTGTCATCGCTTGTAAACATTCTAAATATTAATCTTGGAAACAAAACTGAAAATAAAGCCATAAAAGACGAAATGGCAATTCCCATTATGCATCCCGATTTATATATAGCTTTGATTCTATCCATTCTATTTGCGCCGATATTTTGAGCCACCATAGTCGCTATTGCCGCAGATAAAGCCATTAGCGGAAGAAACGATAAAGAATCTATTCGCATATTAATCGCAATCGAAGCGGAAGCCGATTCTCCATAACCGTTTATTAACCTATTTAAAAAAAGCCAACTTATAGAAACTATCAATTGCATTGTGGCAAAAGGCATTCCTATTTTTAGCATTAGTTTCGTTATCTTTAAGTCGAAAACTATTCTTAAAGGATTCGCTCTAACAACGCTATCTTTCATTTTCAAATATATCATACTAACTACAACGGAAACGAATTGAGAGAAAGCCGTCGCGTAAGCCGCTCCGTCAAGTCCCATTTTTGGAAAAGGTCCTATTCCCGCTATCATTAAAGGGTCTAATATTATATTCAATATCGAAGCTATAGCCAAAAATATTAAAGGACGAACGGTATCTCCTATTCCTCTGAGTAAAGCGGCTATTAAAAAATAATAAAACATGAAAGGAAAACCAATCATACTTATTCTAAAATAACTTACCGAATATTCCATTATGCTTTCGGACGCTTTTAAAAATCCCATCAAAGGAGGCGCAAATATATATCCGATTAAAGCCAAAGCTATTGAAGTTATTACGCTTATCGTAGTCGTAACTCTTGAAATATACAAAACCGATTTATTATCGTTCGCTCCGAAATACTGTCCGACTAAAATATTTCCCGCAACCGTAATTCCCGAAGCTATAGCCATCAAAATCAATATTATTGGAAAGCTAACGGCGATTGCTCCGAGTCCGCTACTTCCAACCATCTGCCCAATCCAAATGGTGTCGACAATGTTATAAGCGATATTCAAAAGATTGGCGAGTATCATAGGAACTACCAATTTGATTAATCCTTTATTGACATTTCCGCTTGTAAGTTCGAGCATTTTAGAATCATTATCCATCAAAAAATCCTTATAAATTAAAATAATAAAAAATAAAAAGCGAACTATATTTTATACTTTAATTATAGAAAATGCAATTATAATATTTTCACTTTATTTATTATGCATTTTTATTATAAATAAAAAATTTAAAGGATTTATAAAGAATAAAGTTTTTATAGCTAAAATCTCCGAATATAAATACATTAAAAAAAATTGACTTTTA
>NZ_SJDU01000432.1 GCF_005518285.1 Brachyspira catarrhinii
TTATACGACTATATATGTTTTGAATTCAAAAAAAACTTTACTCGGTTCTATCGCAATAAGAAAATTATTTTTTACCGACAAAAATATTTTGATTTCAGAAATCATAAATAACTGCCCTTATATTTCGGTTTACGAAGATAGAGAGGAAGCGGTAGATATAATAAAAAAATATAATTTGCATTCTTTAGCCGTTATAGACGACAGACATTCTATGATTGGAATTGTGACGATAGACGATATTTTAGATGTTGCGGAAGAAGAATATAGCGAAGATTTTCACAAAATGGCGGGAATAAATCAGTTTGACGATAATTTGAAAATCACTCCAATTTTTACGATTTATAAAAAAAGAATATTATGGCTTTTGGCTTTGGTTTTCGTAAATTTATTTTCTGGAGGAATAATAAGCGCGTTTCAAGGAACGATACAGAAACATATAATATTGGTAGTATTCTTGCCTTTATTAATTGGAAGCGGAGGAAACGCTGGAAGTCAATCGGCGACTTTGGTTATTCGTTCTTTAGCGGTTGGAGATGTGACATTAAAAGATTGGTTTTATATGCTTTCAAAAGAAACTGTCGTGGCTTCGATTTTGGGATTGAGTATGGCTTTCGGAGGTTATATTTTGGGAATAATAAGAGGAGGAATAGAAATCGCTTCTATAGTGGCGATGTCAATGTTTAGCATAGTTTTTATAGGAAGCGTAATCGGAATAACTTTGCCTTTTATTTTAACGAAATTTAAAATCGACCCCGCTATAAGCGGAGCGCCCGTTTTAACTTCCATTTGCGATATTGTGGGAACCGCGATATATTGCGCTATAGCTTCTATTTACTTTATATTGAAATAAAACGAAATAAAAAATTTAAATAATTTTAAAATTTAATAATTGAAGTTTTATAATAAATATTATATAATAAACTTATGATTTGATTTTAATTTTGCTATATCTTAAAAATAATTATTTTTAAAATTTTTCAAAAAGGAAACGATATGAGAGAGATAGAAATTGAACTTCATGAAGCGGCTGCCAATAATAAAGCGTCAGTAGTCAAAATATTATTAAACAATAAAAATATAGACATCAATTTGCCGAATATATTGGGGCTTACTCCTCTTACTCATGCGGCTAAATTGGGGCATATAGAAATAGTAAAAATTCTTTTGGACGCTGGAGCGGATATAAATAAACAAGACAAATTATTTATAACTCCTTTAATGAACGCGTCTGCGAGCGGACATTTCGATATAGTAAAATTATTGATTGAAAGAGGGGCGGATGTCAATTTAAGCAATGTTAATAGCGAAACGGCTTTGCATTACGCCTGCTCGGAAGATTATTTCGATATAATAAAAATATTGGTTGAAAATAAGGCGAATGTAAATGTGAAAACCGATATAAGTATGACGCCTCTTATGTATGTCTGCCAGAAATCCGATTTTCAAGCCGTGAAATTTTTAATCGACAACGGAGCGAAACTTGACGATGAAGATATATACGAAGAAACGGTTTTGTCTTATGCAATCTCGAGCGGAAATATTGATATAGTCGAATATATAATCAATAAAGGAAATTTGAAAATTCCAAGATATTCTTTGACTATAGCGGCGATTAGCGGAAATTTATCTTTGGTTCATTATATTCATCAAAAATTAGGAAATTCAAAAGCGAATGTATTTTCAAGCGCGTTTATTTCCGCGGCTCATAACGGATTTTTGGATATTGTAAGATATTTCTTTGAAGGTTCAA
>NZ_SJDU01000433.1 GCF_005518285.1 Brachyspira catarrhinii
ACTCGAACTCACAACCCCCTGCTCCCAAAGCAGGTACGCTAACCAATTACGCTACATCCCGTTAAAATTATTCTATATTATAATATTAATTATATTTTTTGTCAATAATTATATTTCTAATTTTTTAACTTATCATTTTCCCCAAACTCCGCCAAATTTGAAACTCAAACCCAAATAAAAATCGTTATCTACCGTATAATGTTTTCCGCCTTTGCTGTTGTAAGATATTACGCCCACTTGACGCCTATCTTCCAGCTCGTAATATTGATAATTATTTTTATAAACGGGGTCGTAAGTGAAAGTGTCGGAAAGCATTATTTTAAAATCGTCCGTTATATTTAAAGTGATTTTCAAAAAAGCTCTATATTTAAGTTGATAAACATCTTCCGCATCCGAATAAATATTATTATCATGAATTCCAAAATGCGCCGTTATGTCGAATTTCCATAATCTGCGAACTTCAAAAAATATGAATCCGCTCATTGCGTAAAATGGTTTTCTCTCCGCAAATGTTTGAATCGAAAAATCGGTATAATATCCCGTATTATAATGATGTTCGTTATCGTTGGTAGTGTTAGCTGCGTTGGATGGCAAATATTTATTATAATCCATTATTCCATGTCTAAACCAAAAGCCTTCAATTCCAACAGTAAATCTTCCGTTTTTGCCGTTTCTAAAATAGAAAAAAGCATTTACGCTGTCGCCATATTCTTTTATCGGTATCGAGCCTAATTGACTCACGATTCCCGCGACTCCCGTGTTGATATAATCGTTGCTGTAAGATATTTTTGCCATTAAACCTTTTGAAGAGTTTGCGTCCAATCCTTCCTCACCGTTAACCATTCCTACTCCGATAAAAACTCCATAAAAACTCGATTCGAGCATTATTCCCGTATCGTATCTTGGAATAAATTGAGTATCGTATCCAATCGGCAAATCTCTCGGTCCCGAAAGAACGGTAGCCTTATTGCTGCTTACGGTATGATAATAAAATAAAGTTGGAAAATAAGAAGTCATAGGAATATTTTTCGTGTAAGATTCTAAAACTCCGACTCTTATTCCAATATATTTGAAATTTACGAATAAATTTAATTTTGTGAAGTCGAATAGGGGGGGGGACATATCTTTGTAGAATCTTGCCTTATGAGATAACGGTTCGTAAAATCTTGCGTTAATATCCGCTCCAATCGAAGCGTATTTATATTCTTTGATATAACTTAAATCTCCGTAAAGCAAAACTCCCAAAGTGTCTTCGTTTCCCGTCTGTTCTATCAAATCGCTCATTCTTCCGTAGGCGACTAATTCCAAAGACGCGCTTAAAACTCCGTATTTGCCCGAGTTGGTATTATTGGAATTTGTGCCGTTCGTATTTTGAGAAAATAAAATAGAATTCGTTATTAAAATTAATACGAAAACAAATTTACAATTTATTTTCGATAAATTTTTAATTTGGTTTTTCTTTGTTTTAATAAATGTTTTAATATAAATAAAAGTTTTCATAATAAGTATTTATACAATGATTATTTTTTTATGTCAATTCAAAATTTAAGTAAAATAATTTTTAAAAAAAATTCAATTAAATCGGATATAAGCAAAATAAAAAATCCCCGACAAATATAAAATTCATCGAGGACTTTATTTTTAAACTTTTTACTTTATCTTATTTATCCCGCCGTATAAGCTACCATAGTCATCCAAGACAAAGGTTTATTATAGTGAGGCAAGAAGAAGAAATCGGAT
>NZ_SJDU01000434.1 GCF_005518285.1 Brachyspira catarrhinii
AGTATATGAAACTGGCGGTTATATAGCGGAATACGAAGGAACTTTAACCGCGCAATAATTGATACAGAGTTGAGGTTATTAATCAAAATTAGATTGATTAAACTGAAAATAAAACCGAGTTCTTTATCTTAATTGATTAAAGGCTCGGTTTTTTATCTTATATAATATCAAATATTAACCCAGTTTTAAACTACATTCATGTTCTTCTTTTTTATACATAGCCTGTCTTTTCATTAATAAATCGAAATCTACCAAATGTCCGTCAAATTCTGGACCTTCAACGCAAGCAAATTTAGTTTCCGTTCCTACCAATACTCTACAACAACCGCACATTCCCGTTCCGTCAATCATAATAGGATTTAGGCTAACAGTCGTTGGCAAATTATATTCTTTCGTAAGTTTTGCCACGAATTTCATCATTATTGCGGGACCGATTGCGATTACTTCGGAGATTTTTTCGCCTTTTTCGTAAACTCTTTTAATCATATCGGTTACAAGTCCTTTTTCTCCGTAGCTTCCGTTATCGGTGCAAATTAAAGTTTCTTCGGAGATTTTTTTCATCATATCTTCCATAATGATTAATGATTTGTCTCTCGCTCCCAAAATTGATACGACTTTATTTCCGTTATTATGATGCGATTGAGCTATTGGATGCAAAGGAGCGATTCCTACTCCTCCGCCAACGCATAAAACTATTCCGTCATGCTTTTCAATATGAGTAGGCTGTCCCAACGGACCTATAACATCCATTATTTCGTCTCCGACTTGCAGCTCCATAAGTTTAGCCGTCGAATATCCTACATCTTGAGTGACTATCATGATAGTTCCATCGTTCGTATCTGCGTCAGCTATTGTAAGAGGAATTCTCTCTCCCACTTCGTTTAATCTAAAAATGATAAAATTTCCCGCTTTACGATGTTTCGCTATATCTGGAGCGACAACTTTCATCATAAAAACTTTTTCCGACCATTGTTCTCTTTCTACTATTTTATAACCCATAAAAAACCTCCGTTTTAATTTTAAATATATTATTAATTATTATCGGAAGAAGCCGCTTCCGTATTATTTTCTTCGTTATTGTTTGAATTTTCAATTTCTTCGTTTTCATTATTTGATTCTTCGGCTTTTATCAAATCGGAGTATTTAGGAATTTTCACTCCGAGTCTTTCAATCAATCTTGCTTTTTTGCCGACTTTATTTCTCAAATAATATAATTTTGCTCTTCTTACTTTAGCTTTGCGAACAATATCCACATGGTCTATTCTTGGAGAGTTGATTAAAAATATTCTTTCGACTCCGACTCCGTAGGATATTTTGCGAACTATAAAACTTTTGTTTATACCTTTACCGCGAATTGAAATAACGACTCCCTCGAAAGCCTGCAATCTTTCTCTATCGCCTTCTATAATCTTTACCCAAACTTTTACCGTATCGCCTATTTCAAAAGGTAAAATCGCTTCTTTTTTGTATTTTGCTTCGACTAATCTAATTTTCTGTTCCATTTTATAATCTCCCGTTTATTAAAACCTTAAAATTATTTTAAATCCCTTTATGTTCTTATACTTATTTACACTTATTAAATATTATTGAATAATTATAACATATCGTATGAATTTTATCAAGCGAATTTTTTAATAAAATTTACTAACTTTTAGAATATACTATGAAAATTATTTGAATTTAGATATTTATCGCTATATAATTAGTTAATTATAATTATTGACAATTTTTATTTATG
>NZ_SJDU01000435.1 GCF_005518285.1 Brachyspira catarrhinii
GCTTTGCTTTGCTTTGCTTTGCTTAACGAAATTATAGTATGCTAATTTATAGTAATTTTTACTAACCATATTTAAGTTGTCCGTTATCTTTAACTTTATGATTTATGATTGATTTATGATTAAAATATAGCATGAATTAAAAAATATGTCAATAGTTTAAAATTATTGTTATTGAAAACCAAAAAGGTAAGCGGATAATAGCGGATAATTCAAATGAAATATTATTTATCATTCAAAATATCTCTAACCATATTCGCTCTTATCTCGTTAATATTTTTTTCTTTACTATTGTTAATATTTTGAATTTGAAGATGATTATTTTTAGAGGCAAAAAGCATATAATATAAATCGTCAATTTTAATATTTTTCAATATGCCATAATGTAATCCAATTCTTAACCAAAAACTATATTTTATAAGTTCGCCATAATTTAGAACTCTTGCCGAAGATAATATCGCTTTGCTTCTGCATATTCTGTCTTCAACTTTAATTCTATAGAGTTTTTTAATTCGCTTTCTTATATTTTTTTCTTTATCTAAAATATCATGGATTATATCGAAAGTATTTTTTAAAATATCTTTTTCTTTAATTCCAATCATAACTTTATTTGTTATCGTTAATATTGGAATATTTTTTTTACCTATTGATAATATCGATAAATCGAAACCCGATTTTGAAAATTTATTTATAAAATAATCTATATTGTCGGGAGTTTTCCAAAGAATTGCGGGAACGGAAATAGCTACGGTTAAATTCAGCGCCGTTCCTATCTTTTTAGGAGAGCTTGTCAAATATCCGAATTTTTTATCGAAAGCGAAATCTATTTTTTCATCAAGTTTATTCTCTATCTCATAAGCGGTTTTAAAACAATCGTTTAATTCGAGTCCTCTCGCTATAGTTTGTATTTCCAAATGTTCGTTTGAATTTATAAGTATAGAAGTCGATTGTTCGGAATTCGTATATAAAGTTGCATTTAATAAATTTCTTTTTTTTGGTAGCGTTAAATTCTCTTTGAGTATCTTTATATCGCAAGGTTTAATTTCGGCTAATTTTATTTTAGTTAAATTAAGATTCAAATCTTCAATATTTTTTTGCAAAATAGAATCGACTTTATCGAATTCATTTTTATCCATGTGATGATGGAATCTTATATTTTCTAAATTTCTATATATCGATACTTTTGAATATAAAACAATATTGTTTTCAGAGCCTTCGTTAAAAATCCAATTTGCTATATTGTTATCTGCAAACATATTACCCATTTATATTTTTTCTTCTATCTTTTCGGACTTTTTAGAAATTAAAACTTCGTTTAAATTTTCTATTTTCTTTTTTAGTTCGTTAGCCTCTTCGTATTTCTCCATTTTTTTAAGGAGTTCCATATTGTCTCTATGTTTTGAAATTTCTTTTTCTATATCTTCGTTCGATAAATTTCTGTTTGAGATTTTTCCTATATGTTTGTTCGAGCGATGGATTTTTTTGACAATTTTATCAATGAAAACTCCGAAACTATTATAACACTTCGGACAGGCTGCGGTTTTTGATTCCAAGAAATCATTTAAAGAATATCCGCATACATTGCATATTTTTTTATAACGCTTTTTTTTGGCTGCTTTTTTTATTGCGATGGATTTATGATTTGGTAATTTCGGCAATACGGAAAATAATTCATTGTCGTTATATTCCAAACATTTTTCTATTATTCTTAATTCTTCG
>NZ_SJDU01000436.1 GCF_005518285.1 Brachyspira catarrhinii
AGTATATGAAACTGGCGGTTATATAGCGGAATACGAAGGAACTTTAACCGCGCAACAATAGAATAATTAAATAATTTTTAAGGAGAATTAGAATGAATAAATTAATAAAAATATTTTTAATGATAATATTCGCTTTGGCTATTAGCTGTAGTAATGAAGGAACAACGGGAGGCGGAGGCGATGATTATGTAGAGGGTTATACTCATAGTAATCATCCGCCAGCTGGAGACTATCATTCTGCTCTTGATACTAATACCATCCGCAATACCATTACACATAATGGAGACGGCACTTGCACAATAACTGGAACAGCTACTTCATATAGTGTTCTTATTGATAATAAGAACCCCACTACAAACTACAGTATTACCGTAACAAGTTGGTATACTTACAACAGTGAGCCAAATGTTAATGAAGCTATGAGTAATGCTGTGGTGGGCACTCGTGGAGAAGCCACTATTACTCAACCGTCTGGAGTTTCATATTTCTCTGTCACATATAATACTACTAATAATACTGTATTAGTAAATTTTGCAGCAAACTCAATAGATTATAATAACAGTATATATTTGGAGTATAAAAAATAAAAAATATTTGCTTGAAAATAAAACCGAGTTCTTTTTGATTAAAGGCTCGGTTTTTTTATTATATTTATTTTTTGGATTGCTTAATTATTTATTATAAAACTTCGGAGCTAAAATTCCCATTATGCACATAATAACAAATCCGCTCGATAAAGCTAATACGGGATTTAAACTTATTCCGCCTATTAAAATTCCTATAAAAGACGCTATCGCTACAAGTCCAGCATAAGGTATTTGAGTCGTCACATGTTCTAATAATGGGCAGTTGCTTCCCGTTGCGGATAATATAGTCGTGTCGGATATCGGAGAACAATGGTCGCCGAATACCGCTCCCGAAACCACAGAGCCGACATTTATAAGAAGAACATTTAAAAGTGCATCTCCCGTCAAATCGCTTGCAAGTCCCGTGGCTATTGGAATGATTATTGGAATCATTATTGCGAAAGTTCCCCAACTCGTTCCCGTTGAAAAAGCTATTACGCAGCCGAGCAAATAACCGATTGCGGGCAAAAGCCAAAGAGGAAAACCACCTCCTTTTACCGTTTCGGAAAGAAAAGCGGCAAGTCCGAGTCCGCCGTCTTCGGGGCTTGATTTGATGACATTTCCAATCGTCCAAGCGAGCGCCAATACAACCAAAGCGGGAACCATAGATTTTACGCCTTCCATTATAGAATTTCCAGCGGAACGAATATTTAATAATTTTCTTGCGATATAATAAATATACATTATTATCAAAGATATTACCGCTCCGTAAAAAAGCGATTTTGAAGCGTCAGTTTGAGTAAACGCCTCGCTTATGCCGATACTTGAAAAAGCTTGAGAGATATTTTCTATTCCGTCAGTTCCGACTAATCCCATATATGTAGTTATTGGAAACATTACTATGCAGGCTATTATTAAAACGGAAATTGCTATAACCATATCGAACCATTTTGCCGTATCGTTTGAAGAAGTTTCTAAATTTCCGGGGCATGCTCCGTATAATTCTTCGTTAAATAATTTTCCGTTTTGAGCGGCGTCTTCGCTTCTTTTCATCGGACCGAAATCTTTTAACCATAAAGATATTAAAACTACGAAAATTAAAGCCAATATTGGATAAATAGAGTAAGGAATCATTCTTAAAGAAAATAA
>NZ_SJDU01000437.1 GCF_005518285.1 Brachyspira catarrhinii
ATACAATACAATACAAGCCATTATTATAATTTTTGGCTGTTTTTTCATTGCAAAAATAAAAAATTATTTCAGATATTTAAACGCTTTCTTTTGCGTAAAAGTCTATCTACTTCGATTTATTCTATAGCGGAGGTTTCGTTATGATTAAACTCTTTCAAAAATCTGAAACCGAAAAATATATAATAATTAAAATTCTATTTATTAAAATTACTTTCAAAAAGAAGCCTACAAAGTCCGATATAGACGCTATTGTTTGGTGGATACCTATTAAAAGTTTGAGAAATGCGGTTAGAAATTTATTAAATACTTATATGGATTTATTGAATATAAATAATAATTCTGCAAATATTAATAATTCTATAGATATTATAGAACAAATAATGAAAGATAACGCTAATATACATATACAAGAAAAACATGAAAAATTACTTTTTTATACTTGCGCAAATGAAAAATATTATCCATTTGCCATAATATATCCAATATTTGCTTTAGCGTTTAATAATGATGCTTTGGTTGAAATAGGTTTACAAGATTATGATTATTTCTATAGTATATATAAAGATATAATAGAATATTATAAGAAAAAATATAATGATAAAATATATTATCATAATGTAAAATTTTATGATAATGTAATGCCAAATTCAATAAGATTTATTTCTAAACCGCATTATAAAACTAAATATGTTTACATAGGCGATATAGATATATTAATATTAGAAGATATTTTTAATTTTCATTACAATAATATTAAACATAATAAATTAGATTTTAGTAATCATAAGAGAATTAACATAAATTATTTAACAGGACTACACTTTATAGAATATGATAAAATGTATCCAATATCTATTCCTAAAAATATAAATATTTATGAAATATCTGATGAAGAACTATTATATCATATGATGGTTAATAAAAAATATAAGATAACGAACATAACTAATACAAATCGTCCTATTCACGGCTATCATGTTAGCTATTTTTCTCGTCCGCCACTACAAACTATAACTACAAGAGATATGCTTGCCAAAAATTATCCAGCATGGACAGTAGATAAAGAAGTTGCTAAAAAATATGAGGCTATAAGGTTTAGTAAAGAAGTAAAAGATATTTATTCTTTAATTAAAGAAGATATGATAGAAATTAGAAAAATCATTCAATATATGGATTTGGTTTCTTATTATATTATTAATAATCACACAAGTTAAACAGAATTAGAAATTCTTATTTTATTATAATTTAATATTGACTTATTAATATTTTATATTATAATTTTTATTATGAAACAGGAAATAACGCCAATATTGGAAAATTATTTGGAAAGTATCTACAATTTGGAAGTGGAAAAAAATTTTAAAGAAGCTATAAGGATAACCGATATAGCCGATTTAGTCGGACGCTCGAAAGCAAGCGTAAATACGGCGATAAAAACTCTTTCAAAATTCGGATACATAAAGCATGAACATTACGGCGATATAGAACTTACCGAATCGGGAAGAGCGATAGGAAAAGATATAGCCGAAAGACATGCGATATTTTATTATTTTCTTACGAATATTTTGGGAGTCGAAGAAAAGAGAGCGGACGAAGAAGCCTGCTTGATAGAACATACGATGAGCAGAGATACCGTTCATAAATTCAAAGAATTTTTATGCGCGTATTGTAAGAAAGAAAATATTTTTTTCCACTTCCAAATTGTAGATACT
>NZ_SJDU01000438.1 GCF_005518285.1 Brachyspira catarrhinii
ATTTATCTTTAAAAGTATTATATTTAAAAATTAGCGAACATAAATCTACGCCTCTTTTATTTTGTTCGTAAAGATTATCTAAATATTCTTCCATATTTTCTAAATTTAAATCTTTTAATACAAAAATAATATCTCCTTTTGAAAATTCCAATCCAGCTTTTATATTCATATCTTCGTTATAGTTTTCTCCAAGATTAAGAAGCAAAACATTATCGGACTTTGGCGAGAGTTCGTTTTTTAATTTTTCTATATTCGTATTTTTATTGTATAGAATTATAATTTCGCTATATTCAAATTTATTTAATATATAATTTTCCAATTTTTTATAATTTCTTTTGCTTTCTTTGTTATTAATATTAGTTATTATAAAGCTTGCATAATTTTTATCTTTCATAATAATACCTCGTCTAATTCGTATATAGTGTTCAATTTTCCGCCTAATACGCTTATAAATTTTGGATTTTTCATATTTTCTTTTATTATAACTGGTCTTGAATCCGAAGTGGAGGAAGATTGCATTAACGCTTTTATAGCGAATACGCTTTCTTTAAATATTGGCAAAAATTCTTTTTTCAAATATTTTTTTGACAACTGATACATATGTATCCATGCCGTTTTCGGTCTAACTTTACAAAAATTACAATTATCTAAAAATAATCCGCTACAAGTTTTTGAATTATTCTGGCATTTGAACTCTGGAAGTTCGGATAAAGAAGCCTGATGCGGAGTATATCTAACCGCCGATAAAGAATATATTCCTTCGCTATCGAAAGGCATAACGGAGAAAAACGGTCCGTCCATAACGGTTATTCCGTATCCTTTAAGAGAACTTGAAGGATAGCATAAAACCATTTCGGCAAGCTCAAATTTCATTTTTAAAGTTTCTAAATTAAATATTTTTAGGACGCTATTTAAAGAAGCGTATGAAGTATTTATAATAAAATCGGTTTTTAACTTCAAATTAGAATTTAATATTAAAGAAAAATAGCCGTTATCTATACTAACATTTGTAATATAATCGTTATATATGAATTTTATATTTTTATTGGATGTTAATTTTTCGATATAATATTTTTTTATTTTTAGAGTGTCAATAGTATATTCTTTAGTTTCATAACATGAATCAACCACATTTTTATTAAAAAATTCCAATTCGTTTATTCTTTTATACGGAATATTTGCGTTATTACAAAATTTTTCAAAATTATTTGGAGTGGACATTCCAAATTTTGAAGAAATAGCGTATATCTTTTTATAATCCGACACAATTGAAAATTTAAAATCTTCAATAAATTTATCAAAATAGTGAGAGCATTTTATAGCCGTATGCAAAGACCTCGGATAATGATAACCGTTATGAAGTCTCGCTTGATTTACATACGAAGCCCTTGAAAACGGCTCTTTATCTTTTTCTATTATCAATATTTTAGAATTAATATATTTTTTAGATAATATATCCGCCGAATAAAGCCCGTAAATCCCCGCTCCTATTATAATGTAATCGTATTTATTCATTTATTTTTCCATTTTTTTATTTTTTAATCCGTCATTATCATAAATGAAAGTAATAAAAGAAATTAACGCTATAATTGATATTGTAAATATAGGATAAATATACCTAAAAATTACAACTGGAGTAAATGACGCTACAATTATATATGTAGCTATGCCAGATAAAGATATAGAAAAGAGTCGGGAGCGATAGTTAAT
>NZ_SJDU01000044.1 GCF_005518285.1 Brachyspira catarrhinii
TGAAATTATTAAATATTTTTATTATGTCTTGGTTTTGAAAATCAATTTTTGAGTTTAAAGAATTTTGAATATCGAGCATCGCGTTTATATTTTCTTTTATGTAAATCGCTATATTGCTTTGTTCTTCCACTATATTAAATATGTCATTATTATATTTTTCCAAAGTTTCAAAAGATTCTAAATTGGAATCTTCAAAATTAAAACTATTTTCTATCGTTTTCAAATAATCGTCCATTTCTTTAGCCAACTCGTTAGCCGAATTCTCTATCATTTTGCAATGCTCTTCCACATAAAAAGAAGAGTTTTCTACCATAACCAAACCAGAAAATATATTTATAAGAATTTTTTCCATAAGTTCCGTGCTTTGATTAATTTCTGTCGCTAAAACGCCTATTTCTTTCGCCACAACCGAAAAACTTCTTCCATGAATTCCCGCTTTTGTCGATTGAATACCCGCGTTTATCGAAAGCAAATTCGTTTTATTCGTCATATTTTTTATATATTCTATCGTTTCGTATATTTCGCCCGTTATGGCGCTTATATCTTTAAATTGGTTAGAATATTCGAGCATATTGTCTATGAATTTTTTGGAAGTTTTTTGCAAATCGTTTTTTATATTTTTTAAATCTTCGTTCAATTCTTTTATTTCGTTATTTGAAAAATCGGATTCTTTTATTCTTTTAATTATTCCGTTTAACACTTTACAGTTATCTTGCAATCTGTTTTTATATGTTTCAAAAACGCTAAATACGGCGCTTGTGAATCTTATTCCGTCTTTTATTATTTGATTTTTATTTTCTTTAGTTTCCGCGAGTTTATCTTTCGAGGCTAAAATATTTTCGACTTTTGAATTCATTATATCCAAAGCGTCTTTATTTTCTTTATCTATTTCGAATACGAACATTGAAGAATCCATAAAATTTTTGTCGACAGTATTTAATTTGTCGGAGATTCCATGAATAGTGGTAAGTATATTTAAGTTATTTTTTAATCTGCTTACCAAAACATTGTCTTTATTTATCACATTCAAAGCGTTCACGGTAAAACTTGAAAAAGTCGCTATAAACCTAATCATATAAGATAAAGTTATCGCAAGTCCCGTTCTGTCGAAGTTGATTCCCGCATTAGTTTTGAAAAGCGATATATCGGTAAATATCAAATATAATCCTATTAAACTGAAAATATTAAACACTACATTTATTCCAACATTATGTCTCGAAATAATATCGAGTATTACGGGAATTAAAGTTGCGGCGAATACGAATAATATTATATACATTTTAAATAGATAAAATAAACCGTTTGGAGACACTCTATAATAAATTCTATCCGCTCTATGAAATATTTGATTTACATTAACTCCAAAAAAAGCGTCAAAATTTATCACGCTTACTATAAGAAGGGCGATAATCAAAAGTCCCGTTATAATCAAAATAAAATTATTTGCATTATTAACCGTTTTCATACTACTTAAAAAATTTCTATTATTAAGAGGCATAATCAAAACCGTAAATAAAACGAGTATATTATTGAAAATATATAAATTAGTCGTTATGTCGGGAAATATATTATAGAGTTCAAAAAATGTAATAACCACCAATATAATATTATATAAAGAAAGGAGCTCCAAAGTAACGGCGATTATAAAATATGTCGAGCTTTTCGTTCGCCTCGACAATAATATAAATATAACGGCAAATATAGTCATTACCGACAAGTCTATTACGGGAACTAATAATTCGATGATATTAATATTATATCCTAATATAAAAGTAGTTAATAAATCCATAATAACCCTTATGTCGTTTTGGAATGTTCTCTAATTATACTATCCAAATTATCGGAATATTCTAAAATTTGTTCTTTCTCATTATTAAGTTTTCCGCTCACCGATTCCAAATCTTCCGAAGTAGCCAAAAGTTTGTTCATATCTCTCATAAGATTTTTTACTTCCGTATTATGTTCGGAGGCTTTCTCGGATATGTCTATTATATAATCGTTAAATTCTTCTATTCTCAATCTTATATTCATAAAATCGTTTTCTTCGCTCGTTATTATTTTATTTATATCCGATACGGAATCGAACATTTTATTCGTATTTTTTGCCATATTAACATTAAAATCGTTTTGTCTATCCATACTTCTATTGAATTGATAGATTTTATCGTAATAAGCCGATATTTCTTGCGCCAATTCGGATGCGTTATTATTTATATTAACTGTTGCAGAATTGAATTTTTTGAAAATATCTTCTATTTGATAAAGTAATTTCTGCATTCTTTCCGATACGGTCAAAGATTCCGTTACCAATTCCAATACGGAATTTGAAACCGTTTCAAAATTGCCCATCCAATCTCCAGATTTTGAAGCTTGAATTCCAGAATTTATCGAAAGAGTTTTCGCTCTGTCGGATATATTCGACATAAAAACTACGATTTTATTTATTTGCATATTCAAATGGCTAAGTTCCGAAGATTTATTGAGTTCGTTTCCTATATTAAATTTTTCCTTATCGACATATTTTTGAAAAGAATCGAATTTATCGACTATATTCGAACTTTCTTCTTGCAAATTGTATATTTCTTCGATAGATTTTTGTAAATTTGAATTTAAATTCGCAAGCATCGTTTGTTGAGATACGGAAGCCTCTTTTAATTTCGGGTAAGTTTCTATAAGTTCGTTAATTTTTTCGATATTCGAGTTTGCATCGTTTACCTGAAAGTTTTCTATCGTGATAAATTCGTTTATGGAATCTATAGTTTTCGCTATATCCGTTTTCAAAGCGCTAACCGAAGAATAGGCGTTTGAAACATCTTCCGTTAATTCTTTTACCGCTTTTTGAAAATCGTCTTTAAATTCGAGCATTTTTTTTGAAGTGTTTGACGCCGTATTTATTATAACCGTATCCTGCGCTCTAATCTCTTCAAAATTATAACTCTGTTTATTTCTTCTGCGGAAAACGGACGAAATAAATTGATTGACCGAAGAATGTATAATCGCGATATTATAAATTATATAAGCCAAAGTGATTCTTGAAAATGGAACGTTTCTCAATATTAAAAAATCTCCTCTTTCTTGATACACCGAAATTCCGTTAAAATCGTCAAAGAAAAATATCGCTATTATGGAAGTTAAAATTAAATATTGAACATTTTTCGCGTAATTTTTATTAACCACCACTTCGTAAATAAAAGCGCTTATTACCAAAAGCATATATGCCGATACGACAAAATCTCTAAATACATATAAAGGTCCTATTTTTCCTCTAATTTTTATGCTGTTTCTCATAGTTTCGTTTAGAGTGTCGACCGCTTCCGTTCTTGAAATGAAAGAATCCGAATAGATAATTCCTATAAATATAATTGTAGCCACCAAAAATATCGCCAAATTATAAAGAAATTCCAAAGCCCAATGATAATTTTTATTCAATTCCAAATTATTTTTCGCGTATATTATCCACGGGAAAATCGTTAAAGATAAGGCGATTTGCTCCGCTCTGTATAAATAAAATCCGATTTTGTTGTCATAACTTGAAATAGATATTACTATATTTATAAATTCCAAAGACGAAAAAACGAATGCCAAAATTCCTATAGATAAAGTTATTAATTGATTTTCTTCATATAATTTGAAATAAATATAACCGTAAAGTATTATTCCCACCAAACCCGTAAAAGTTCCTATAGTGGGAATTCCGATTTCAAAAAATATATGAAAGAAATTTCTATCCATATTAATCCGTAAGTCCGTATAAAAATAAAATATCGTTTACATTATCGGAATTTATAATTAAGTTTTTTATCAAAATATTTACATATTTAATCGGTTAATTTTCTTACCCAACGCTCTTCTTTAAGCATTATAATCGCTATGGTTATTTTTACGAAGTCGGTTAATTTCGCTATCCCAAACATCGCAACGGGACCAACGGAAGTAAATTTTGCCAAAATAAGCGCAACTGGAGCGAATAATAATAACGATACGGGAACATCTACCGCGAAACCAAATAAAGTGTCGCCTCCCGCCCTCGAAACTGCAAATTGCGAATTAATATAAGTCCAAACTGGCATATAGCATGAAATTAATATCACCAAATTTCTTGTAATCGTTTGAGCGTCCGCCGTGAGTTTTGAAAATATGAGCGGAATTAAAACTATTGACGACATTTCTATCAATCCGACTATAGAACCCGCTATTATAGAACCGTTCATTATCCATCTTGCCTTATTTTTAGCGTCTTCGAGTTCGCCTCTTCCTAAAGTTCCGCCGACTACAACCATAGTGGCGACATGAACTCCTTGAAAAACCAAATAAAATATATTCGCAATAGTAAATCCCGAAGCCATTCCCGCTACAGTTTCCGCTCCTCCTCTGCTGTTATAAAGCGCTGTCATAAACATTTCGCTTAATCCCCAACTTATTTCGCTTAAAAATATTAGGCTCGATTTATTAAGCATAGCCCAAAAAACGCCTATTTTAACTTTTAATATTTCTCTCGTTCTGACATAAAATTTTTCTTTATGCAATTTGATATATATTATAAAAAGCGACATTTCCAATATTCGCGCTATTAAAGTCGCCGTTGCCGCTCCCGTTTCTTCGAGTCTTGGCGCTCCCAAATTACCGTATATTAAAATCCAATTCCCAAATGTATTGCAGGATGTCGCTATAACGGAAATTACCAAAGGAATATGCGGCTTTCCTATTTCTCTGTATGAGCTTCCTATAGCACCCGAAATTGAAATTGGAATAAATGTGAAAGCGATTATTTTCATGTATTTCGAGCTTGATTCCAATATTTCATTTTGAGAGTAATTTCCTTGAGTAAGCAGTCGCATAAAAATTTCTGGATTTACGAGCATCAAAATCATATATACGATTGAAATAAAAAGAGGAAGAATAACTTTAAACCTAAAAGCCTGTTGCATTCCTTCTTGATTATTCGCTCCGTTATTTTGAGCCATGTAGATTCCGCCCGCTCCGTAAAAAGTGTATAATATAACCAAATACATGAAATTTAATTGATTTGCCACATTAACCGCCGCCATTTTTATATCGCCGAGTCCCGCAACCATAAAATTATCTATAAGCGAAACCATACCCATTATTAATTGTTGAGCCATAACGGGAACGGCTATAGATATGCATAATTTGTAGAAATCCCAATTTCCGAATATTTTATTTTTTGAATAATTTAAACTGTCGTCCATAATAATATTTTTAACCAAATATAGTATAAAATTTAAAATTTTGAATTTATAAACATAATATTATTTTTATATTTGTCAAGAGTTTAATCAGGCTGCCATCTTTCATTTTTTATAATAAAAAATGAATTTTTAGAAATAAATTTATTGAAATTTTATTTTTTTATTGTATTATATAAGTAGAAGTTTTTATAAGAGAGTATTTTATTATGAAAAAAGCAATAAAAATTATTTCTACTATAATTATGGTGTTTGCGACTATATTAATAGCGCAAGAAAATAATAATGCAGATATTTTTGCATTAATAAGAGCGAATAATGTTCAAGAGATAAGAAAATTAATCTCTCAAGATGGTTTTAATGTTAATATACAGGATGTAAATGGAAATACTCCTTTAATACATGCCGTAATAAGAAAAAATCAGCAAATGGTTCAAGCGTTAATAGAAGCCAAAGCGAATGTTAATACGAAAAATAACGAAGGAAACACGGCTTTAACTTATTCTTTAACGAATAGGAATAATAGAATATTGAATATGATTATAGATGCGGGAGCCGATGTTGAAACAAAAGATACAAACGGAAACACTCCTTTAATACATGCGGCTATTAATAAAAACAGACAATTAACGGAAACTTTGATAAAAAATAAGGCAAATGTTAACGCTAAAAATAAAGAAGGACTTACAGCTTTAAATTACGCTTTAAATAATCGTAATAATGAAATAGCGAAACTACTTATAGGAGCTGGAGCTAATATAAATATTAAAGACGATAAAGGCAATACTATTTTAATGAATCTCGCCTATAATAATAATTACGATTTGGCAAGAGCTATAATAAATACAAAAGCTGATGTTAATGTTAAAAATAAAGAGGGTTTTACAGCTTTAACTTTCGCCGCTTATAAAGGAAGTTATAATGTTGCAAAACTACTTATAGATTCTGGAGCTAATATAAATATTAAGGATATAAATGGAAATACTCCTTTAATGTATGCTTCCTACAATAATTATACAAATGTTCTAAAATTGCTTATTGATTCGGGAGCTAATATTAACGAAAAAAAATCGGACGGTTTTACGGCTTTAATGTTTGCGGCTTATAAAGGAAGTTATGCAACCGCGGATATGCTTATACAAAATGGGGCAAATGTTAGAATGAAAGATATAAACGGAAACGACTCTTTTATGTATGCCGCTTATAATAATAGAGTAAATATGCTTCCTTTATTTACTAATTCTATGAGTATCGATTCGACCAATAATGAAGGAAGAACGCCTTTAATTTTAGCTTCTATTAGCGGACATAGAGAAATGGTTCAAGCTCTTATTAATTTGAACGCGAATATTAACGCTAAAGATAAAGACGGAAACACCGCTTTAATGTATTCCACTTTTAATAATAAATCCGATTTAATTAATATATTTATAAATTCAAATGCCGATTTGAATATTCAAAATAATATAGGAGTAACGGCGTTGATTTTTGCGTCTATGAACGGATACGACAGAATAGTGAAAACTTTAATAGACGCTAAAGCAAATATAGATATAAAAGACTATTATGGGAACACCGCTTTAATGTATGCGGCGGGCAGAGGAAACGATAGAGTCATCAGCATGTTAAATAAAAACGGTTCTAATATAGACACCCAAAATAGAGTTGGATATACGGCTTTATTTTTTGCGGCGGTTAATGGTTATGAACAAGCCGTTCAAATGCTTATAGATTTAAAAGCGGATATAGATATAAAAGATTCTTACGGAAAAACGGCTTTAATATACGCTCAAGAAAGAGGTTATGATAGTATAGTCGAATTACTTACAAAAGCTGCGGAAGGATAATGATAAATATCTATCTCTTGATATAATTAATATAAATTATAGAATTTTAATTAACAAAAAACGCTTTTCTAAAATATAATCCATGAGCTGGAGCTGTAACCAAAGCTTTAGTTCTATCCTCTTCTTTAATTATCTCTTCTATAAAATCAATCGGTTTATTTTTTCTCTGCCCTTCTATTAAAGTGCCTACCATAATTCTAACCATATTATGCAAAAAAGCGTTTCCTCTTATTACCAAATATACGATGTCTTTTTTTCTTATAGCAAAAACTCTTTCAATATATCGAAACTTCGAATCGTTTTCGTCTTCGGTTGAACAAAAAGAAGTAAAATTATGTTCGCCTATTAAATATTTCGCGTATTCGTTAATCAATTTTTCGTTTATAATATTTTTTCTATAAAACCAAGCGTATCTTTCGTAAAAAGGATATGAAATATCTCCGTTATAAACTATATATAAATATTCTCTAAAATTTGCAGAAACCCTTGCGTTAAAATTTTCGGGCATAATCTCCGCCGATATTATTCTTATATCTTTTGGCAAACATGAATTTAAAGCTATATGAACTCTCTCTATCGGAACGAGCATTTTTGGAACTCTAAAATTCGCAACCTGCCCAAGCGCATGAACTCCCGCGTCAGTCCTTCCGCATCCGTAAATAGTTATTTTCTCCGAATATATTTTTTGAACGGCTTTATATATTTCGCCTTGAACCGTTCTTAAATTCGGTTGTATCTGCCATCCGCAAAAATCCGTGCCGTCATATTGAATTATTATTTTTATATTAAACATTTTCTTTTTTATATAAATTATAGATTAGAATTTATTTTATAAAATAAAAAAGCCCATATTAAAATTAATACGAGCTTTATTATTTAATATCATTTTCTATTATTGTAAATCCGCTGGAATCACGATTCCCAATTTTTGAGCCGAATTAGTATTTATTTTTAAAGATAAATTTTGCAAATATTCTATCGGCATATCTGCGGGTTTCGATTCTCCTTTCAATATTTTTACCGCTTGTTTTGAAGTCAACTTTCCAAGCTCGTAATAATTGATTCCGTAAGTAGCCAAACCTCCTCTTGGAAGCATTCCTTCTTCTCCGCATATAATCGGTATTTTCGCGGGTTCGGTTATCGATGCAACGGTAGGCATTCCAGCCGAAACCATATTGTCGGTTGGAACATATATAACGTCAACTTTTCCGATTAAATTTTGAACGACTTGCTGAATTTCGTTAGGGTTCGTTATCGTGGCGTCTCTTGTGATTAATCCTATTTCTTCCGCTTTCTTTCTCGCAATATCGACTTGATATTTTGAATTCTGTTCGCTCGAATTATACAAAAATGCCACTCTTCTCGCGTTTGGAATTAATTTTTTTAACAAATCCATCTGCTCGCTAACGGGAGTCAAATCGGAAGTTCCCGTAACATTTCCGCCTGGCGCGTTATTGTCCGCAACCAATTTTGAATCCGCTGGGTCTGTAACTGCCGTAATAAGTATCGGTATATCTTTTGTAAGATTTGCAATCGCTTGAGCGGCTGGAGTCGCAATAGCCAAGATTAAATCGCTTCTGTCGTTAATAAATTTTTGAGAGATGGTTATACAATTTGCCTGTTCTCCTTGAGCGTTTTGATAATCTATAATGATGTTTTTTCCGTCTTCGAATCCTTCTTCTTTTAATCCGTCCACAAAACCTCTGTTCGCATCGTCCAATGCTGGATGTTCGACTAATTGCAATATTCCAATTTTATAAGCCGAAGATTCGCTTTTTGAACAAGAAAATGCAACCAAAATTATAGATAATATTATTAGTAGTTTTTTCATATCGTTTTCTCCTTTCTTTGATAAAATTTTTAATGAAATTACTATTATTGAAATTATACAAAATTTTACAATAAAGTCAAATATATGATATACTAAAAAATAAAAAATTAGAGGAGATTTTATTATGATTGATTTGAAAAATATTGTAAACGAAAAATATATTGGAAAAGAAGAAAACCCGATAAATCAAAACGAAATTTATAATTTTGCCTCTTCCGTTAATATAAAAAATAATAAAAACGAAGCCTTGCTTATAATAGACGCTCAAAGAGATTTTATTGATATGGAAAAAGGAGCTTTAGCCGTCAAAGGAGCGACTGAAGATATAAAAAGAATAATAAAATTTATTTACGACAATATTGAAAATCTATCTTCGATTTATACTACAATCGACACTCATAGCTACGATTCGATTTTTCATCCTTTTTTATGGAAAACTCCAAACGGCGAATATGTCAAACCTTTTACCGAAATCACTTTGGAAAAAATAGAAAATAAAGAAGTTATTCCCGTTTATAAAGATATTCAAACGGATTATGTCAAAAAATTAAAAGAGCAAGGAAGTCAAAATTTAATTATTTGGACTTATCATTGCATCTACGGAACTGACGGATGGCTTATCGAAAAACAGCTTTCAAATATTCTCGCGTTTTTTGAAGCCTCTAAAAAAACTTCCATAAACAAAATAATAAAAGGAACGGATAAATTTACCGAAATGTATGGAGCGATAAAACCAGAAGTAATGACGGGAAAAAATAATTATAATAACGATTGGGTAAAAGAAATTAAAAATTACGAAAAAATATTTGTTTGCGGAGAGGCGAAAGATTATTGCGTTTACGAAACAATTAAACAATTTTGCGAAATTTATAAATCGGAAAAAAATATAACGGAAAAAATTTATTTTATGAATAATTGCAGCAGTTCGATTGGAGATGAAAATATTTGTAATAAGAAATATGAAGAGCTTGCAAATAATTATGGAATAAAATTGATAACCGTGTGAAAAATTTAATTATCATTGCGAGCGAGTGGAACGAATGAAGCAATCTATAATAAAATAGATTACTTCGGCTATAAAATAGCCTCGTAATGACAAATTTAATGTCATTGCGAGCCGTTGCCTTAAGGCACACAGCGTGAGGCGTAGCAATACGAAAATGAATATAATAAAAAAAGACACCGCAATAAATACGATGCCTTTAATTTCAAGAAGCTTAAACGAAAACTTTTATTAACTACCTGCAGAAGTATCTTCAGTTAAAGTTCCTTCGTATTCCGCTTTATAACCGCCGTTATTATATACCGCTCCGCTTTCCGTAGTTATAGGTCCTCCATTCATGCCCATATATAAATAAAAGGTTATTTTGCTTGTATCTGCAGAATTAAGGGTTATTTGAATATACGATTTATATCTAAATCCGTCTAAATCTATATCCTCGCTTGCTATATAACTATTGCCTCCTGAGGATTTAAGTATTATTGGCTCAGTGAAGCTGCTTCCACTATAACTTATTGTGTTATCAGTTATAGTTACAAACGCCTGCCCTCCGCTTCCATTTCCTTCCAATATAAATTGGTCTCCGAACCCTTCTGGATTTGAAGTGTAAGATTTTCTGGTAACACCGCTTCCTACTATGCCTGTATAGGTTTTGCCGTTATACGCGGATAAGTCGGTTGCGGTAGCTTCCGTTCCAGATGCGGTAGGTATCGAGTCTAAATCTACTCCTCCACTTCCTCCTCCCGTTTTGTCTTCATTCTTACAGCTTACCGAAAACAAGAGCATAAACGATAAT
>NZ_SJDU01000439.1 GCF_005518285.1 Brachyspira catarrhinii
ATTATTATATCTTTTAACTAATAATTTAAATTTTTATATATCGCAATTTTTTAAGGCATTTAATTTTTTAAGTGTCTTTTTCTATTTTGCAAAAACTTTGTCATTACGAGGCGATAGCCGAAGTAATCTAATCTGTGTGGATTGCTTCACTAACGCTCGCAATGACAATGAAAATAATTTTATAATTCTAAATTTAGTTAAAACCTTTTTAACTTCAATCACTTTCGATAGCTTATCAAGGAAAATTAAAAATCCTTGTTTAGTTATAAATAAAAAATTTTTTAAGGAGAAAATATCATGAGTTTTGAAGATAGGTTAATAAACGCTTGTATTAGAGGCGATTATAAAGAAGTTGAAGCTACTGCAGATTCATTAGGTCCAAACATTGATTATCAAGATAATGATGGGTTGACAGCTTTAATGTGGGCTTCAGCAAATGGATATTTAGAAATAGTAGAATATCTAATAAGAGAAAAAAGTGCTAATCCTAATATTAAAAATAATAAAGGTAAAACGGCTTTAGATTTGGCTAAAGAAAACAGACACGAAGAGGTAGCTGAATTTTTGAGAAAAGCTGGGGCTAAACATGGTAATGAAATTGATTAAATAAAAGGATAAAAAATAAATGTTAAATGAAAACGAAATAAAAGAAATATCTAATTCATTAGATAAAATTGAAAAAGAAGTCGATGAACTTGATAAAATAATTGCGCCAAAAATTAAAGAAATAAACGAACGAAAAGAAGAGGAAAAGCGAAGAAGGAAAAGAAGAGAGGAAGAAGAAAGGAGAAGAGAGGAAGAAAGGAGAAGGATAGAAGAAGAAGAGGAGGAGGAAGAAGAGGAAGAGGAAGAAGAAGAACGACGACAAAGAGGAGATTATTATTGATTACAATAAAATTAGGAGAATTAAAATGATAATACATAAAAAAATAAATTTAATGAAGGGGTTTGAAAATGCTTGAAGAATTTATGAAAAATATTTTTAAAAGCTCTCTAACAGGAATAAATATAAAAATAAGAGAAGAAAAAGAAAAAAAAGAATTAAGTGAATATGATAAATTGATGCTGCGTATAGAAAAACTAACGAATAAAATAAATAAAATTAAAGAAAATATAGAAAATATAAATAGTAATTAAGGAGAAAATATTATGCCAAACAAAGAAGAAAAATTAATGGTAGCATGTAAAAATTGTGATTTAGAAAAAGTTGAAAGTCTCGTAGAAGCTAATGAATATGGAATTAATACGCTTGAAAAAGCCAAATCTATAGCTCAAGAGGTCTCATGTTCAGAAGTGGTAGATTGTTTAGAAAATATAACAAGAAAAAAGAGGGGGAAGGAGCTTATAGAAAATTGCAGAAATGCTCTAAATCGTGGGAATCCTGAAAGCAAGATGGATTTTGGAAAGTCTAATTTTAGAATTGATTCTAATCCTCCCGATGATACTAATAATGATAATGAGGATAATGATAATGATATGAATAAACAGATTTGATAAAGACTATAAAAAATAATATTCCCGTCCACATAAATTGTCCAATAATGGATTATAATAAAAACGATTATAACGATGTTTATAAATGGGTGAAAAGTTTTAATTTAGAGGTTAGAGTAGATTACGATATAATGGCAAGATGCGATTTGACTACCGACAATCTCGAGCATCGTTTGAAAACTAAAGAAATGGAAAATATAATTATTAATATTC
>NZ_SJDU01000440.1 GCF_005518285.1 Brachyspira catarrhinii
AATGATAAATTTCCTATACTAGATGATGAGTTTTCAGAATTACATGTATATGCAGAAGATGATGGAATGTATGAACTATTAATTCCTTCTTGGTATTATGAATATCAAAAATTCTTATCGAAGAAAAACAGATTAACGAAAAAGTAAAAGAATTGGCAAAAAGAATATCGGACGATTACCGAAATAAAGAAAACGCGCCTTGTTTAATAGGTTTGCTTAAGGGTTCTTTCATATTTATAGCCGATTTATCGCGATATATAGACATACCGATAGAAATAGATTTTATGATAGTTTCAAGTTATGGAAATAATAAAATAGGCTCTGAAATAAAAATTTTGAAAGACATTGATGTTCAATTAACGGGGAGAGATGTTATTATCGTAGAAGATATTATTGACACAGGTTATACTTTGGAAAAAATCTGCGAAGTTTTGAAAACGAGAAATATCGCCTCTTTAAAAATATGCGCTCTTTTGAATAAACCTTCAAGAAGAAAAGTAAATATAAATATAGATTATAACGGTTTCGATATAGAAGACGAATTTGTAGTCGGCTACGGAATAGATTACGCTCAAAAATATAGAAACATTCCATATATCGGAGTTGTGGAATAAGAAAAATTATGATTAAAAATATTATTATAATAGGAGCGGGCGATGCGGGAAAAATGCTCGCTAAAGAAATATTATCCGATAAAAATAAAGATTATAATATTCTATGTTTTTTGGATGACGATGAAAACAAAAAAGAAGTTCGTTCGATAAAAGTAAAAGGCAAAATAAAAGATATAGAAAAAATCGCAAACGAATATAAATCGGAAAATATAAATATAGACGAAATAATAATTGCGATACCGACATTAAAACAAAAAGAACTTGAAAAAATTTTAAATTCAATATCAAACGTTGGAATAAAACATAAAATTGTTCCGGGAATTTTTGAAATCATAAGAGGAAATTTTTCATTAAAAGATATTAGACGACTCGAACCAGCGGATTTGCTCGGAAGAGAAGAAATCGGTTTTGACGAAAAAGAAATATACGATTATTATAAAAATAAAGTAGTATTGGTGACAGGCGGCGGAGGTTCTATAGGAAGCGAACTTGTGAGACAGTTAATAACTTTGCCCGTTAAAAAAGTAATCGCCCTTGAAATTTCAGAAAATGCCATTCATTCTTTATTAATGTCGATAAACTTGCAAGAAAATAAAGATAAATTTAAATATATAATTTCAAATGTCAGAGATTATATTAAAATCGGTAAAATATTAAAAGAATATAAACCTGATATAATATTTCATGCGGCGGCTTATAAACATTTGCCATTTATGGAAGAATATCCCGAAGAAGCGATAAAAAATAATATACTCGCTACGGAAAATATTGCAGCTCTATCTATAAAAAATAATATAAAAAATTTTGTATTCATATCAACGGATAAAGCCGTTCGTCCGACATCGTTAATGGGCGCAAGCAAGAGAATTTGCGAAAGAATGATAATGTCTTTTTCGCATGAACAAAATAGCACGATATTCAAAATAACGAGATTTGGAAATGTATTAGGGAGTAGCGGAAGCGTTATTCCCGTTTTTGAAAGGCAGATAAAAGAAGGAAAAGCTATAACGGTGACGCATCCTGAAATGGTTAGATTTTTTATGTCGATTAGAGAGGCGGCAAGATTGGTTAAGATCGGTAGAGCACACGT
>NZ_SJDU01000441.1 GCF_005518285.1 Brachyspira catarrhinii
ATTATTCTATTTGTTTATTAAAAATCTATTCAAATTCTTTTTTGAATTTATTAGATTTCAGTTTGCAAAAAGCGTTTATTTATTTAAATGTTTTTTAAAAACTTCTTTATTAGGATTTACATTCCACTATGGTTAGATTTATTATATGAAGGAATTATGTTAAAGATAAAATTGCAAATAGATTTACATTCCACTATGGTTAGATTTATTATGTCGTTGTCTTTTTTATTTGCATTTCGTTTTTTAGCATTTACATTCCACTATGGTTAGATTTATTATACACAATTAAAAAGATTATTCTAACGCCAGAAATAGATTTACATTCCACTATGGTTAGATTTATTATTTGAATAACAATATTTTAAATGTAAAAATGCAGGGTATTTACATTCCACTATGGTTAGATTTATTATTGATTGTCGTTTTCGCTTACTTTAGTCGCTGTATGCATTTACATTCCACTATGGTTAGATTTATTATTTCGAAGGAAGTGAAAATATTTTCGGATGTAGTAAATATTTACATTCCACTATGGTTAGATTTATTATTTTTTGATTAAAATAATAATTTGATATAGGTAAATGATTTACATTCCACTATGGTTAGATTTATTATTTTCAAAAGATTATCCAACTTTTTACTGTTATTCTCTAATTTACATTCCACTATGGTTAGATTTATTATGCAAATCTGAACTTATAGTACCAAAAAATACGGATAATTTACATTCCACTATGGTTAGATTTATTATTTTCTATTTTCTAGACAATTTAGACATTTTCCACAATTTACATTCCACTATGGTTAGATTTATTATTTTATAATTTACCATTGCTTCAGCTTTATAATACAAATTTACATTCCACTATGGTTAGATTTATTATTAGAAACAAGAGAAAAAATCTACCAAACATTTAAGGATTTACATTCCACTATGGTTAGATTTATTATTGGAAGCCGAAACTAAACGGCGTAATTTGGAGTTTAATTTACATTCCACTATGGTTAGATTTATTATCATTCTATAGAAGTCTACTTGACATGAATCTTCGTCATTTACATTCCACTATGGTTAGATTTATTATAGAAAGAGAATCTAATTCTAATATTAGTCGTAATTCATTTACATTCCACTATGGTTAGATTTATTATAGAAGGCAAGCTGTTGGGCAAGAAATATTAAATGATATTTACATTCCACTATGGTTAGATTTATTATTAGCTATTGAAGCGTTTCATACGATTAATGCTATATTTACATTCCACTATGGTTAGATTTATTATCCAAGCTGAATCTAAGTTTTCTTTCATTCTTTTGAAATTTACATTCCACTATGGTTAGATTTATTATAAGAATACGAGACGCAAGAGCTGTAAGTTATACTGCATTTACATTCCACTATGGTTAGATTTATTATACCTATCTCTAAGAATAACGGGTTAACGATAACCGAATTTACATTCCACTATGGTTAGATTTATTATAGCAGATGGCAGTGGTTTGGACGAGGATTTGAATACATTTACATTCCACTATGGTTAGATTTATTATGCAGTCGCTCGCTGCAATATCTTATGAAATAAATCGATTTACATTCCACTATGGTTAGATTTATTATGGAGCAGTAAAATTAGAAGTTGTAGAATTTAAAGAAATTTACATTCCACTATGGTTAGATTTATTATCGATAACGATAACT
>NZ_SJDU01000442.1 GCF_005518285.1 Brachyspira catarrhinii
ACAAAAAAAGAGGAGGGAAAGTATCTCTACTCTCTCTCCTCGTCAAAGGAAGGATTTTCTCATATCGCTATTTTATCTCAAATAGCAAATTCCGTATTGTCTAAATTAATTATCCATATCTGGCACATCGTATCCAGGATTATAATATCGCTCTGGTTCTCTTATCATATTAAGGTTGTCAGTGTCGCCTTGTCTCGCATTCATATAACCAGGAGTAAATCTTCTTTGAACGATATTAAATTTAGTTTCGCCTAACGCGCTACCTTCGGCAAAAGCTTCTTCGGCAATAGTAACTAAACTTCCGTCTCCCAAAACCGCAACTGAACCTACTCCGCTTACGCCCGTCATTCTCATCTCTGGAGAGCCAGATGTCATATCTAAAGTAGTTTTAGCTATAGTCAAAACTTTATTGTATTGAGCCACTCTCTTTCTCGTATTAATTAGGTAATATTCGGAATTATTGTTCGGATTTTGAGCGAGTCCGATTCCGCCCGTAGCTTCCGTTATGCCAGTTAGCGTTAATTGAAGCTCTGCATCTGCACTATGACTTCCGCTAAACGAATACATAGCTCTTGGTCGGCTGTCATGGATAGTATTTGGAGCAGCCACTACAGTCACTGTAGAGCCATCGAAAGCTACAACTTGAGATTCTCTATAGTCGGATGAAGCATCGTATGGATACCAAGGAACTTTATCTCCGCCTCCCATAGGTTTAGCGTAAGGTCCGAACTTCCAAGTCGTTCCAGAATCTTCAGAGTAAAGAACCAAGATTCCGAAATAACCATGAGTGTTTAGATTAATATCAAGCGCCGTTATGGCTAAAACCCAAGTATTACCGCTTACGCCACCCAATCCGCTTTTCAAATAGAAAGCGTTAGCGTTGAATTGCGGTTTTCTACTATCTGCCATAATAGTTCCGCCCATCTTTTGATTGATATATGCAAGTATGGCTTTATTGACGTTATTTGTAACGTCTTTATTCGTTACTTTATCCAACTCGCCAGCTGCGAATGTTAAATCTGACCACTCGCTCCAAGAAATACTACCATCTGATGAGCTGCCCGCCGTTGCTTTGGTAATTTTTATTTCCGAATTACCATACATACCGCCGCCAGCCGCAGCAACCACTCCAACCGTGTCATCGTTTCCTACGAAAACTACAGGTGCGCCTCTTGAAAGAGTAGGTTCGTCAGCTGCAGGTCCAATCACAAATTCATTGCCAAAATTATTGCCAGAATTCTGGCTATATTGATACATTAATTGAACTCTTGAGTTTCCGTCTATAGCGACATCCCTCTCTCCGCTTCTTCCGAATCTCTTTTCCATTACGGTAAGGATTTTATGCTTTTTACCGTTCAAGTTTCCGAAAGTGGCGATAACGGGACTTCTTCTATAACCGCCGTCTTCAGATACGGCAAGTAGTCTAATCTGTATCATCTCGCCGTTCCAGTTGTTTAGCTCGTCATCCCTCAACAATCCGCCTGCATTAGTGATTTCATTGATTGTATCAGGTGGTCTTTCGAGTCTCAAATCACTGTCACTTGAAGGTCTATTATTACTTTTACAGCTTATGCTGACCCAGACAAGCAATAAAGCTGTAGCTAAAACCATTAGCCTTGTTTTTGCGCTTTGTTTTCTCATAAACAAAACCTCCATAAAGATTAATTTTTTTTATAAATAACGGAAACAATTCATT
>NZ_SJDU01000443.1 GCF_005518285.1 Brachyspira catarrhinii
TGTGCCTTGACGAATGCTCGAAACATGACGAGGGTTATAAATATGTTAAAGAAGCGATGGAGCGAACTCATAAATGGGCAAAAGAATGCAAAGATTATCATGATAACTCTCCAAATAGCGAATGGCAATATTTAGGGGGAATAATTCAAGGAGGAATGTTTGACGATTTGCGAAAAATAAGCGCCGAAACTTTGACTTTAATGAATTTTCCTTTTTATGCAATCGGCGGACTTTCGGTTGGGGAGACGCCAGAAAAGATGCATGAGGTTTTGTCAAAAGTTATGACTTATACGAATAAAGCAAAACCGAGATATTTGATGGGCGTAAGCGAACCGAGAGATATATTAAATTCGGTTATGGAAGGAATCGATATGTTCGATTGCGTTATGCCGACTCGAAACGCGAGAAACGGAGAGGCTTTTACGATGGACGGAATCATAAGAATAAGAAATTCAAAATATAGAACGGACGATACCGTTTTGGAAGAAAATTGCGACTGTTATACTTGTAAAAATTTTTCCAAAGCCTATTTGAATCATTTGGATAAAACTCATGAAATACTTTTTTCAATTTTGATGACTATTCATAATGTTAGATTTATGCAAAGATTTATGAAAGATTTAAGACTTTCTATAGAAAAGGATAATTTTTCCGACTATAGAAATAATATGATGAAGAAATTTTATAGTTAAGATTAATCGAAATATTAGAGAGTTTTATATGAACGCTAATAGCAGTAAAGAAGAAAAAAAAGATTTATTCGAACTTGCGAAAACTTGCATAAAAGAAAATAAATTTGAAGACGCTAAAAATTATTATAAACTCATATTGGATAACGAACCCGAAAATTTAGAGGCTTTATATATGTCGGGTTTTTTATGCATGAAAAATAATTCGTATAAAAACTCTTTGGAATATTTTAATAAATTTATAAATCTTAAAAACGATAATCCTTTCGTTTACGAATATATGGGAATAATGGACGAGGAAAACAGAGCGGAATATTTTAATAAGGCGATTGAGATTAACGACAATATAAAAATAATGAAAAGAGATTATCAAAGATATATTTATATAGCTTTCAAATCTTACGAATTTGGAGAATACGACATATCTCTCAATTATAGCAATTATATTTATAATGTTAGACAAATAAACGGAATCGTCAATTTGCTCGGATGCATCTATTATAGAAAAGGCGATTACGACAAAGCGCTTTCTTTATTCCATGATTTGAATTTTATTTACGAAAAAAGCAATATTTATATTTTATGCAATATTTCTTCATGCTACAGAAAAAAAAACAGCAATAATATGGCGATTAGATATTTGGAAAAAGCTAAAGAAATAGACGATGGCAACAAATTAATTTATTATAATATAGGCTCTATATATTTCGATATGGGAAATAAAAAATCGGCTTTGGAAAATATCGACAAAGCTTTATCTATTGACAACGAATACGAAGATGCAATTAAACTTAAAGAATATATAAATAATTTGGATTAATTTTTTTCTTTTTTATTTTCGTTTGTGGCGGGTTCGTAAAAATATAAAGCGAGTATTGTCTGTATCGGAAACATTGTAATCGCTTCTATAAACATGCTCGCTCTTCTAATCGTTAGTATAAGTTCGTTTTTAATTATAAATATATTTAATACATAAAGTATTTTAATTGCGGCAAAAC
>NZ_SJDU01000444.1 GCF_005518285.1 Brachyspira catarrhinii
AATTAAAAAAAGCGCAAAAATATCAAAATACTTAACTCAGAAATTAAGTAGAGAACCTACTATTGAAGATATAGCAAAAGAAATGAATATAGACAGAAAAATATTGGAATCTATAACGATGTTTACGCATGAAATTTTAACTACAAGTTCTTCTTATAAAAATTTACATAATAACGATATTAGTTCATTGATAGAAGATAAAAATTTATCTTTTCCTCATCAAAAGTTATTTATAGATAATTTAAAAGATACGATTACGGAAGCGCTTAAATATTTGAATGAAAGGGAAAGAACCGTAATTATTTATAGATTTGGCTTGTATGGAAAAGAACCTAAAACTTTGGAAGATACGGGAAAAGAATTGAATATTACGCGAGAGAGAGTTCGGCAGATACAAATAAAGGCGTTAAAAAAATTGTCGGACATTAATTTGTCGAACGACCTTAAAAATTTTCTTTGGGATTAAATATTATTTTTGACAAAATTGTCTTATAAATTTTTTGATTAAAAAAAAATTGATTTATCCGATTAATTTAATAATAAAACATAATTTTAAATACTTAGAATATAGGATATAAATATGTCAGAAATCAAAGCAAAATTAAAACCTTTTATAATAATTTTAATAGTTCTAATCGTTTTAGTGGCGGGATTTTTTATCACAAGAAGCGTCCTTAACAGTAACGGAGTGGCTTTATTGAATTTTGAATCGAATAACGGAATTGACAGCAACGAGTTTAATAACGATATTTCCGAAGATTCAACAAATTTGGACGATATTTTTGGAGATAATTTAACGAAAGAAGAGAGAGATTTTTTGGCTACGAATAATACGATAACTTTAACCGATACTAACGATATTACGAATATTATTAATACGAATTCTTCCATTCAACTGGACGATAACGGAATATACGAAGTTAATACGAATAATATTCCAGATATTCGTCCCGCTAAACCTAACGTTAATACTTTTCCAAAAACCGATTCTCCTTATGTTTACGACAATACTTCGATAGCGCCAACTTCAACCGAAACTGCAAATATTCAAACTCAAAATGTTAGGATAAGTTCTTTTATCATAAATTATAACGACAGATTTGTAGCTTCAAGAAACAATCCTTTATTAATCACATTGGCTATAAAAACTCCACCTCAAGGCAGATTTGCAAGAATCAGAGTTTACGCAAGAAGAATAGACGATAATTATAATATTTTAAGCAGAGATTTAATATTTTCTTTGCCAAAAATATATGTTATAGACGGACAAACTCAAACTCAATTCTATTTTGCGGGAAGAACTTCATCGACTTCGGGAGCTAATTATTTGCCAAGAGGCAGATATATACTATACGCGGAAGCGGAAATTACGGACGCTAACGGCAGAAATGTCGGAAAAACGGGAAGATATCCTTTGCCAAGATGGAATTATATTATAACTTTAAGATAAAAAACTTTTAAGTTAAAAAATATAATTAAAATCCAATCATTGACTTTAAAGATAAATTATAATAGAATAATTTGTAAATTTATTTTAAATTAATGGCGGGGATGTAGCTCAGTTTGGGAGAGCATCACGCTGGCAGCGTGAGGGTCGTGGGTTCGAACCCCATCATCTCCAATTTATATTATAATAAATATATAATCTTGTATTTCCGATAATATTCGTATAAAATATGCAAATAA
>NZ_SJDU01000445.1 GCF_005518285.1 Brachyspira catarrhinii
TCAAAAAAAGAAAATGTTTATAAACAAAAATAAATATACTATTTTAATTGCTCTTTATAAACTATGTAAATATTATTACTTGATATTATTGGTAAATTAATAATATTTGTATTGTCCTTAGAGCTTTCCAAATGGTAAATAATATTAGCATCATTAGTTACTTCATTCCAATATCCTTTTTTACTATAAACAAATCCCATTTGACTAAAATAAGAAGAACCATTTTCTATAGTAAATTTTTCTCCAGCAGCATCATTTGATATATTTTGAACAGTATCAATATAGCTTTTCCATCTATAAGGTTCCTGATAATTTTTATAAAATACTACTATATTAAAAGTCATAGCTAATGCACTTAAAATATAAAATATAGAAAGATAATTAATATATTTATATTTTAAGTTAATATTCAAATTATATAATAAATAAAGCATAGGAACGAAAGATAAAGCAAATGCTCCAAAATGATATCTGAACTGTCCTGATACACCTCTTCCTAAAAATGTTACAGCTATAGTTACTGGGAAATATAATAAAAATATGAACATCAATTCTTTTGTTAATATTAATAATTTATCCTGGGTATTTGATTCAAATTTATATTGTTTGTTTTTGAAAAAATTTATAGTTGAATATAAAAAAGCTATAAATATTACCAATATAGATATTATAAGTATAGTTAAAGTGAATACAAAAAAAGGATTATCATTAAGATAAAAACTCATTATCTTTTTAAAATTGTTGGCAGAATACATAACAGAAAATTCATTTGTAGGAAACATTAATAAAGAATGCACCTGAGGAAAAGGAAATACCTGTCTTAAATCTGCATTTTCTGAAAAACTTAGCATTTTATTTGTATTATAAAAACCATTTTTTATTTCTGATATTAAATAAGGCAGATATGTTAAAAATGCTAAAAACACACCTACAGAAAGTGCCTTAATATTTTTTATAGTATATTTGTATCTTATGATAAGATAAACAATTATTGTAGGAACAATTCCATAATAAACAGCAAAATGTGCCTGTCCCATTAATGCAAGCAATGGAAAAAACATCATAGCTGGAATATAAGGCTTATCTCCAATAATATACTCACCAAGTAAAGGTATAAGAAGAAAAGATAAAGAAAGTGTAATATTTGGATTATAAAATATATTATTTGTATATACAAAATACACATTAAATAATGTTAATACAGACAATATCGACATTATTGAAAGCCCGAATCTTTTATATACCCATAATAAAAATATAATAGCGGGAAAAAACATTGTAATAAAATTAAATACTCTTGCTAATTCTATATTTTCATTGGATAGTTTATAACATATTAAATAATGAATATAGAAAAAACCTCCAGGTACACGCGGAGCTATTTCCTTAGTTAATGGCCCCATTTGAAATCTGGCTCCTACTATAGGAATTGTATCATTATCATAATGTTTTTTCATATCATAAAAATGGCTAAGAAAATCTCCAAAATCAGTTCCTGCTCTAGGAAAAGAATAAACTCTTGTAAAAATAGTTAAACATATAGATATAATTAAAAGAAGTATGGATATGATAGTTGTTATTTTTTTTTCATTCATAAAATAGTCCTTCAAAAATTATATAATATTATACTTCAATACATAAAAAATTAAAATATATAATATATAATTTATTATAATTCTAT
>NZ_SJDU01000446.1 GCF_005518285.1 Brachyspira catarrhinii
GTATTAAAAATAAAATACAATGATGAAGTTATAGAAGTAGAACAAAAGGCTTGAGTATGGCAGAAAATAAAAAATACTACTATCTCAAGCTGAAAGATACTTTTTTTGACAGCGAAGAGATGAAAATACTTGAGAGTATGGACAATGGTATTTTGTACCAAAATCTATATTTAAAAATATGCTTAATTTCTTTGAAGTCAAACGGAGCTTTATTATTTAAGGATATGATTCCTTACAATATCGATATGATAGCAACTATAACTAGAATAAATAAAGACATAGTAAAAAGTGGACTAAATGTATTTAAACAGCTTGGATTAATTACTATAGCAGATAATGAAACTATTTATATGTCTGATATACAAACATTAATAGGTAAAGCCTCTACTGAAAGCGACAGAGTTTCAAAATATAAGAAAAAATTAGACACAATAAAAATTGAAGAAGAAGCTAGTAATAATTATGAAAATGATTGTAGTAATTTTGTAGAAGAACAAGAAGAAAACTGTAATAATTATGTAGAAAAACTACAAAAAAACTACGCTTCGGTTACACCAGAGAGAGAGATAGAGAAAGAGTTAGAATCAGAGAAAGAGAGAGAGAAAGAAAACCCGCCCCCCTCCTCTGATTTTGATTTGTTTGTTAGAGAACTGTGCGTAGTCTTTGAAACTTTCACTGCTAAAACTGCTACTTCGCTTTGCCAGATTGACGGCTATAAAACACCTCAAAAGCAAGCTGAATTAAAAGCTAGTTTTGAGGCTCGGCGATACGATTGGGTTTCTTGCGTAAAGCTAGCAAAAAAGACTGTTGAGAGCAAAAGCAGGCAGGATTTAAGCACGAGGTGGCTTGACTTCTTGTCTTATCTTCGGATATTTCTAAAAAACGGTGATGAAAAAAATAACAGCATAAAAAGGCATTACACTGCTGAAGAACTTGCTCAAAGAGAAATAAAACGTCAGCAGTTAGAGCTTGAGAAAAAGCAAAGAGAGTTGGAGGAAGAGCGGAGACAGAAAGAGATAGACAGGCAGGAAGCGGAAAAATTAGGGATGACGCTTGAAGAATATTATGACTATTGGGAACAAGAAGGCAGAAAAGCACAAAAAGAACTTTTAAATACAGGTTTCGGTAAAAAAATATATGAAATATTTCATAACGAGGAGTCTGAATAATGGCTAGAACAACTTCAATAGACTGTTATTACAGCAACATAAAAAACAAATTAGATAATAAGCAATTTAAACTAATTTATGATTGCTTACTTGAAAAAGGCTCAGCAACAAGGGGAGAAATCGCTCATTATCTAAAAATGGAAAAGTCAACAGTGTCTGCTAGAGTAAACAGTATGCTCAAACACGGCATTTTACAAGAGATAGGAAAAAGAGCTGACAAAATAAGCGGTGTTACAAATTATGTTGTAACAATAAATGAAAGCGGACAAGGAAGATTATTTTAATATTTATAAAAGGGGTAGTCAATGAATATGAAAACTAAAAATATAAAAAAAGTTATTAAAAGACATCATAAAAACAAACTAGTACATAAAGAGTTTGGAAAAGAATTAGGAGATATTTTTACTGAAGCATTAGGTGAAGTAAAGATTGAAGAAGAGGCTAAAAAATTAAAAGCTGAAGGCAAAGATATTGATAAATTAAGCTGTGATGAATTTAAACAAAG
>NZ_SJDU01000447.1 GCF_005518285.1 Brachyspira catarrhinii
TCATAATAATATTTATAAACCGCTTCCAAATTATATCTGCTTATTGATGTTATAGTGGGAAGTATCATTATTCCCAAAATAATGGAACTTGCCAAAACTCCTTCGCCTACTCCGTTTGGAGATATATTTTTTAATAAAGGAACTAAAACTATCATGCCAAAAAATCCGTAAACTATCGAAGGAATTCCCGCAAGCAAATCTATAATTTGAGATAAAACTATTTTTAATTTTTTAGGGCAGAACATCGAAATATAAATTGCCGTAAATAATCCGAATCCTCCGCCGATTAAAGTCGAAAGAATCGTAACATAAAGCGAGCCTACTATCATTGGAAATATTCCAAATTTATTGTTTGAAGGTTGCCAATTCGTCCCAAATACGAATTCTAAAAATCCGACTTCTCTAAATAGAGGAACGCTATAAATAAAAATGAATATGCATATTGAAAATACCACGATAACCGCAAATATAGAACATATAAAAAATATATATTTCATAACATTGTCGATTATAGAATTAAATAAATGCTTATTAAAATTTTCTTTCATAATTTCTTTTAAATTTTTTAGTCTTTTTATTCTTAAACTATTGCCAAACAAATTGATTAAAAAAGTCGGCATACAAAATTAATTGTAATACCGACCTAATCGTTTTCTAATTTGCCACATACCCGCTTTCATTAATAACCAGCTTTCCGACATCGCTATCAATGAAATCCAAAAACGCTTTCGTTACTTCGCTCATCTCTTTTCCCTTTTTGGTGAAAATATAAAACGGACGATAAAGTTTGTAAGAGTCGCTTTTTATATTCTCCACCGAAGGAGCGACATATTCGCTTTGAGATTTCGCTTTGTATAAAAGCGGTTTAATCGTGTCGTCAACCGAACCCAAAGAAATATAGCCGAGTTTTGAAGAGTCGCTATTAACGGCGGTTTTTACTTTTCCCGTTCCGTCCAATATTTCGACTGTGGCTGGAAGAGGAGCATCTTTGCCTATGGAAGTTAAATCCGTAAAAGCACTTCTCGTTCCCGAACCGTCTTCTCTCGATATGGCTTTTGAAATAGAACCTATAGCCGTATTGCTTATGTAAAGATTATATAACTCTTCTTCGCTTATTTGAGTTATGCTCGAATCTTTATTGGCTATGATTACTATTCCGTCTTGGCATAAAAGATAAGCGTCCAATTCTGGAGCTTCGTTTTCTTTTAAATTCCTTGACGCCATGCCTATATCGTTGTTTCCGTTTATAGTGTCGCTCACTCCGATAGTCGAATCGGAAGTTTCAACCGTGACGCTATAATTGGAATTCGCTTCTTCGAATTTTTCAGCCAACTTAAACATTAGAGGCGATACCGAAGAAGAACCAGAAACGATTATACTTTTTGAGCTGTCGGAATTAGAACCGACTCCGCAACTTATAAACAAGAAAGAGTTTATAAGCGCTAAAGAAATGATTAGTTTTTTCATTTTCTTTCTCCTGTTAAATTAATTTTACGCAGACTTTATATAACAAATTAAAATTTAAATCAATACGAATTTCAAAAAAAATTAAAAAAATTCAAAATTTTTTTAAAGATTTAAGGTTAAATAATACATTTAATACATATTATTTGATAAATTAAATCGTTATTATAAGCGTAATCGCCGTTTTCTTTTAATCCGTTTGGAAT
>NZ_SJDU01000448.1 GCF_005518285.1 Brachyspira catarrhinii
AGTTTTAATATTCAGTCGGAAGAATTTATAAAAAATCCTTCAAAGAAAATAAAGCGGTTTTTGTATAAATAAAGATGTTAACATTGTAGTTGGCTTTTAATCTCGAAATAATCCGCATAGAATATATTGCCGCGTTCATACTCGCAATGACGATCAAGACGATTAAATAAAAAATATACAATAAATTAAATACTATATTTTTTACAATTAATTATTATAATAACTTTATAATTTAGTCTTCTATATCAATTCTTTCAATTTTAAAAATAACGGGACGAGTTCCATCGTTACAGCAGGCTATCATCATCTTTTCATCGTTTGTCCAACCGTTCATAATAGAGCCTCCTTGCAAAGCGGAATATACATATCTGCTTATACAATCCCATGCTTCTGAGCAAAATTTTCCGTCAAGCATACGCTAAAAATTATAGCCTTCGAGTAAAAATGTATCTCCTACTTTAAATAAAGGGCAAGCTCCAACTTTCGGGTCGGCTAAATATTTTTCTTGCAATTCTGAAAAAACTACCGAATCGATAACCGTGATTTTGCATTGATGTTTCATTAAAATTATTACCCCGTTTAATTAATTTTGAATTTGCATTTTATATTATAATAAATAAAATACAATATTATTTAATTTAAGGAGATTATATTATGTCAAAAACTATAAGATTGATTTATCCTCAATGGCAGGGAGGAATTATCTCTCAATGGATACCCGAACTTTCGGCGGAGGATTCTTCGAGAGGTTATTATTTGGGAGCGCAATTATTGAATATGCTCGCTCCAAAAAATGACTCGCAGGAAATTTTTGAAGTTCCGATTTCTACCGACATAAGTAGTAGAGAAATTAAAAATAGAATTATGGATTATGATTTTATTCTTAATCAAACCAAAGAAGCTCTCAATATACTTGAAAAAAATAATCCCGATAAAATAATCGTATTCGGCGGAGAATGTTCTGTAAGCGTAGTTCCTTTTACTTTTCTTAATAAAAAATATAATGACGATACGGCTCTTATATGGATAGACGCTCATCCCGATATTACTCTTCCAAACGATTCTTATGCGGGCTATCATGCGATGGCGGTGACAGCTTGTATGGGAGAGGGCGATAAAAAAATAATGTCGGAGCTTCCGAGTAAAATAGATTCTTCAAAAATTTTATTGGTTGGAATAAGAGATTGGGAAAGAGAAGAGATAAAATTAAGACAACAAAAATACGGAATTAAACATTTGACTCCCGAAGAAGTTTCCGAAAATAGCGACAGAATAATTAATTGGCTTAAGGAATGCGGCGCTTCAAAAGTTTTGATTCATTTCGATTTGGATGTCCTCGAACCTAAAGAGTTGATAGCGGCGGTTGGCGTTGTAGAAAACGGAATGAAAATAAAAGAAGTAGTTAGAGTCATAAACGATATTGCGAAAGAAAAAGAAATTGTCGGTTTGACTATAGCGGAACATATGCCGAGAGTGGAGATTATGATGAAAAATATTCTTGACGCGCTTCCTTTGATTAGATGAAATAAATAAAACTTTAAATAAAAAATTTTTTTGTTTTAAAGTGTTGACATATTTTTTAATTCATGCTATAATTTATATAAATAAAGTTAATGAATAATGGATAAATTATTTATGATTAATAAAAATTACTATAAAT
>NZ_SJDU01000045.1 GCF_005518285.1 Brachyspira catarrhinii
ATTTATACAAAAAATATTTTTACCAACGATAATGAAAATGATACCGTAAATATTCTTCAAAATAAAATGTTATTCGGAGTTTCTTCGATTTATCCTTACATTAATTTTACCGTTCAAGAAAGCGGTTTTTCAATTATAAGTTTTATAAAAAATTATATAAATAAATTTGGTTTGCATTTTAGAAATATCGTAAAAAAATCTCTCGGAAAATTTTTAAGTCCCATAAGTTATTCGGTTGCGCAGGGAATAACAATCGGAGATAAAAGTATAATTCCAAAAAATATAAATCAATATTTTATAGACGCGGGAATATCGCATATACTTTCAATATCGGGACTTCATATTTCTATGGTTCTTTATATTTTATTTCTTGCGCTATCTTTTTTTCCAATCGATTTTTATAAAAGAATTTTAATATCTACTGTCATAACCGTAGCGATTTATCCCGCTATTACTTTATTTTCAGTTTCGATAATTCGAGCGAGCATAATGGCTTTTTGTTTATTAATATCTTATGTTTTCGATAAAAATAGAAATTCCGTCAATTCGTTATTTTTAGCCGCTTTAATAATTTTAATCATAGAGCCAAATTCGATAAGAGAGATTAGTTTTCAATTTTCATTTTTAGCGACTTTTGGAATAATTCTTTACTATCCGATTTTTGATTTTTATTTTTTAAGTAAAATAACAAAAAATATAAATAATTATTTTCTAAAAAATTTAATTAAAAAATTAATCGCTTTTCTTTTTATAAATTTAATCGCGTTAATTTCAATATTGCCTTTAAGCGTTCATCATTTTTCGATTTTGAATTTAACTTCTATAATATCAAATATTTTTGCCGTTCCTCTGGCGTTTATAATTTTAGCTTCTTCAATCATAACGATAATCGCGTTTCAAATATTTTCTTCTTTGTCGATTTATCCCGCTTCTACCGTGGAATTTTTTACAAATATTTTAATAAATCTATCAAAAAAATTTTCGGATATAAAATTTTTGAAATATCAAATTTCTTGCAATTTATATTTGGCAATTTTTATAACTTTTATTATCATGATTATCGGGCTTACTATTAGAATAAAAATGAACGAAAAAAGCGAATCCGATATTTAACGAACTCGCTTTATTTTCTTTATTCAAGTTAAAGATTATAAAATTATTTTGCGGGAGTAAGTTTAGTCAAAGCGTCTTCAACTAATGCGCTCCAAGTCGCCCCCGTTATTCCGTCAGCATAAATGTCGTTTGCCTCTATCATTTTATTGAAAGCTTCTTTCGACCTTGCGGGACCGCTTTTATGCGCGCTTTTCGTCAAAACGATTCTCGTCAATTTGCCTTTCGCTACGGTTACTCTCGCTTGATAATCTCCTTGAACCGTTTTGTAAGTGGCTTTATAATCGCCCAAATATGTTCCGTCTGGAATTTTACTCAAATCAATTTTAGATTTAGCTTGAGCGAAAACTATTAAAGCGAATACAAAAACAAAAGCGACTGCCGAAATTATAATTTTTTTAGAATTCATAATTTTCTCCTTAAAAAATAAAAATTTTTAGTCAAACTGTAATATATATAATGTAAAATGTCAATATAATTAATAATTTTAAATATTTATTTTATTTAAATATTCCGCTATACTGCTTGCGATAAATTTAGCGTCCTCTTCGTTTAACGAACTGTATAAAGGCAGTGTGATTTCATTTTTATAAAGATTATAAGCGTTATTGTAATCGCTAATATTATATCCCAAATCAATATAGGCTTTTTGAAACGGCAAAGGCAAATAATGAACATTTAATATTATTCCAAGTTCGAACATTTTTTCTATAAGAGCGTCTCTATCTTTCTCTTCAAAATCTTTTATGCGAATCAAATATAAATGATAGGAAGATTCGCAATAATCGGTTTTTAATTTTGGAATAATTATTTTATTATTTTTGCTTAAAATATCGTTATAAATGCTGGCGATTTTTTTTCTGTTTTCAAGCATTTTATTATATCTTCTTAATTGCGATAAACCAACCGCCGCATGCAAATCGCTCAAATTACATTTATAACCTATGCATTCAATATTATATTTCCATGAATTTGCTCCGCCTTTTCCTTTATCGAAAGCGCTTTTATTCTGCCCGTTCAAAGCCCAAATTGAAATTTCTTTATAAATGTCGTCCGCTTTTATATTTCCAATATCGTTAAAAGCCAAAGCTCCGCCCTCCGCAGTAGTTATATTTTTCACGGCATGAAAAGAGAAAGAAGTAAAATCCGCCTGACTTCCGACTCTTTTGCCTTTATAAATCGCTCCTATAGAATGAGCGGCGTCCGACAAAAATAAAATTCTTTTTAATTCTTTTTGATATTTATTATTTGACGGTTTGAATAATGATTTTTTCTTTTCAAGTATATTTTTAATCGCATCGTAATCGCATGGAAAACCGCCAATATCTACCGAAATAATCGCTTTAGTTTTTTCCGTTATAGCGTTTTCCAACTTTTCTAAATCTATATTAAAATCGCTTTTATCGTTTCCAGAATCAACGGCGTCTAAAAATATTACTTTCGCTCCAAGATGAACGGCTACATTTGAAGTGGAAGCGTAAGTATAAGCGGGAACTATTACTTCGTCTCCTTCGCCAATACCGAATATTTTTAACGCAAGTTCCATAGAAGCAGTCGCACTTGAAAGAAGTTTAACTCTTTTAACTTCGATATATTTTGTTAATTCCTCTTCAAATTCTTTATTGACAACTCCGCTCGTTATCCATCCCGATTTTAATACTTTAACTACGGCGTCTATTTCGCTGTCGGTTATATCGGGAGGAGAAAATGGAATAATTTTTTTCATTAAATATTTCTCAAAATTTTTTGATTATATTTCAGTTTTACAGTTTGTTTGTTGCTATTTTTTCTATCATTTCGACTACATTATCTATTCCCAGAAAATCGCTATTGAAACATGCATGATAATTTCGAGCGTCTCCCCAAACTTTTCCCGTATAATAATTATAATGTTTTTCTCTTAATTTGTCTCTTTCTTTAAGAATTTTTTCTATATTTTCGCTATCCAATTTATATTCTTCAACCGCTCTTTTTATTTTGCTTTTAATATCCGAATATATAAAAATATTTACGCAGTCGTCAAATTTTTCCAAAACATGATTTGCGCATCTTCCCACTATGACGCAGGAATGTTTTGAAGCGACTTCTTTAATCACATTGCTTTGAGCGAAAAACATCGTGTCTTGCAAAGATTCCCCGTTTCCGAATACCATATTTCCCGCGTAAGAACCCGAAACGGCAAAATTAAACAAAGGAGTTCCCGTTAATTTTTGCTCGTTTTCTTTTATATAATCTGGAGAGAATCCAGTTTTTTCCGAAGCCATTTCAATTATAGCCTTATCGTAAAAAGGTATATTGAGTTTATTTGCGACTGTTTCTCCAATGTATCTTCCGCCGCTTCCGAATTCTCTGCTTATAGTTATAATAATTTTTTTATCCATAAATTAAAATCTCCAATATGTAAATTTTTATATAAATTTTGTCAAGCATTAGCTAAATCTTTTCCCGCTTGATAACATATATTAAGTATTTCATCACTCGGTTTTTCTTTAGCTATTATGGATTTTCTAAATAATTTTACGCCGTTTTTAATAGCGTCTTCTTCCCAATCTCGCATCCATTTTCCGTCTCCCCAGCCGTAAGAACCGAAGAAAAATACTTTTTTATCTTTCAAATAAGTTTTAATATTCTCATACATAGGCAAAAATTCCGTGTCTTCTAAAGTTTCCGAACCCATAGCGGGACATCCAAGAGCTATTTTATCGTAATTCTTAACTTTCTCGGAATTGAAATTATACGCTTTGAAAATATCGACTTCAAATCCCGAATCTTCAACGCCTTTCTTTATTCTATTTGCCATAAGCTTAGTATTGCCCGTTTTACTCCAAACAACAATAGCTATTTTTTGAGGCATATTTTTAACCTATTTCTAATATAATCGAAAATTATAATCGTAATATTCTATTTGTCAAGGCGTTAATTAAATTATTCTTTATAATAAATTAAATAAATGCTATAATAATTACTCTTTACTATTATTATTTTGGAGCGATAAAATGAGAAGAAAAGATTTTATTTTTGAAGACAGAAAGGAAATAGAAAATATGCTAAAAAAAATCGAATTCGGAGTGATGGCTATTCCCGATAAAATTCCTTACGCCGTTCCGATAAGTTTTTGCTACAAAGATAACGAAATATATTTTCACGGAGCTATGGCGGGAAGAAAGCATGAAATATTGAAAAATAATCCCGAAGTTTCCTTTTCGGCATCCAAAGTTTATTCTTATATTCCATCGGGTTTTCTTAACGGCAAAATGACTCCGACTCAATTTTTCTTTTCGATTTTTATCGAAGGAAAATTTGAAGTTGTAAACGATTTTGATAAAAAGAAAAAAATTTTATGCGAGCTTGTCAAAAAATACGAGCCAGAAAATATAAATATGTCGATGGATAAAGGACAATTTAAAGGTTCTGAAATTCACACTTTTGTCGGAGTTATAAAAATTCACAATATGACGGCGAAAGCGAAATTCGGACAGAATATGAGCGATTCGGATATAAATATTATAATAAACGATTTGAAAAACAGAAACGAAAAAATAGATATTGAAACCATAGAAATGATTAACAAATTAAGAGATAAAAATATATAATCTATTTTATAAATTTTACTATCAATTTATTTAAATTTAAGTTATAATATTTCCTAATTAATTTTACAGATTGATAGATATGCTATTTTTTAAGAAAAAAAATAAAAAATTAGAATCCGAAGAAATTTCCGAAACCGTTAAAAATTTTTTTGACAATAATAAAGAAAATCCATCCGAAATACGAGCGGTTAGCCTCACTAAATTTTATGGAAAGCGAAAAATTATAGAAGATATATCTTATAGCGTAAAACAGGGCGAAGTTGTCGGACTTTTGGGACCTAATGGAGCGGGAAAAACCACAAGTTTTTACATTACCGTTGGATTCGTGACGGCGACTAAAGGAAATGTTTTTTTGAACGATATTGAAATAACCGATTTGCATATGTATAAAAGAGCGCAACTTGGAATAGGATATTTGCCGCAGGAAGCTTCTATTTTTAGAAAACTTTCGGTGGAAGATAATTTGCTTTCTATTTTGGAATATAATAAAAAATTAAATTCAAAAGAGAGAATGTATATTACCGACCAGCTTTTATCGGAGTTCAATATCAATCATGTAAGAAAACAAAAAGGTTATACTCTTTCTGGAGGCGAAAGAAGACGATGCGAAATAGCGAGAGCATTAACGGTAAATCCTAAATTCATTTTGCTTGACGAACCTTTTGCGGGAGTCGACCCGATAGCCGTTCTCGATATACAAAATATTATCGCGTCTTTGAAAGCTAAAGGCTTGGGAATTCTTATAACCGACCATAATGTTAGGGAAACTTTAAGAATAACGGACAGAGCCTATATAATGGGAAACGGAAAAATATTGGTTCAAGGAACTCCCGAAGATATTGTAAACAACCCGCTCGCTCGTAAGGTTTATTTGGGCGAATCTTTCACTATGTGATTTTATTTAAATATTTTTTACATACTATTTTTTATATATTGTATAAATATTGTCATAAAACCGTCTTTTTTATATTCAATATTGGATTTTGTTTTAAAAAATTTTTCTAAAAAAGGTTTTCTTCTAAATATCCATTTTGAAATATAAAGATTGAGTATATATAATATTTCATAAAATCTGCCTTTTATATACAGTTTTTCTGGTTTTAAATTATGTTTTAAAGCCAAATCGCAAAGAAAATAAATATTATAATGTCTGTGTTTTATAAGAAAATATGCTGGGTCGGAAATTACGCTTAATATATGATTATTTGGAGTCGATAAATAAAGCTTTCCGCCAGATTTTAAAACTCTTGAAATTTCTTTGAAAACTACATCTTCTGTATTTTTAGGCAGATGTTCTATAACATCAAACATACATACGGTGTCAAAAGTATCGTTTTCAAATGGAAGATTCAAAGCATCGCCGACATAAAACGAGCATCTTTCATCCGTAAAAAAGTTTTTAAGATTATTTATTTTTTCATCGCTATTTTCTAAACCCGAAAATAATTTAGGATTATATTTAATAATGTTGTATAAAAACCATCCAAATCCGCATCCTATTTCCAAAATAGTTTTATTTTCTATATCCGTTTTGTCTATAAAATCGTTTGGTATATATTCGGTTCTTCCTATTAAAATGTTGTCGGGGCTTTCATTTGTAATATTTCTCATGAAACCCCTTTAAATCTCTTCGTTAAAATAAAGATAAAATATATATATTTAAAATAAAATCGTCTTAACTGACTATAATTTGAAAGAGGACAATATAATGTAGCGTATATTATATAAAAAATTATTAAATATTTTAGATTAAATTTATTTAAAATAAATTGGCTGACGGTCACTAAAGGTTAATAACAATTTTATCATAACGAAATAATATATTATATAGAAATTTATTGCAAGTTTAATACACGGAATAATTTAAAATATCGCATAATCAATAGACTCTCGCTACCGTTAAAACTCCAATTTTGCCCACATTTTCTATTTTTCGAATCTCCGAAGACATTTCATTTAAAGTCGCTCCCGTAGTAAAAACATCGTCTATTATAAGAATATTTATTTTTTTCTTAAAATTATTTTTAAAATTTTTATTTATCTTAAAAGCGTCTTTTATAGTCGATTTTCTTAATTCTTTATCTTTTATCATACTCAAAGGATAAGTTTCTTTTTTTCTGCCAATAATATTTTCAATCAATTCTATATTCAAAATTTTTGAAATTGTTTTCGCTATAATTTCGCTTTGATTATATCCTCGCTCCAAAAATCTATTTTTACCCAAAGGCACGAAAGTTATAGCGTCAAATTTTTTAATATAATCTTTATAATAAAAAGACAATATAGCTCCGAAATCTTTGCATATCAAATATCTATGTCCGAATTTCATTTTATGAATCAAATTAACGGTTTCGCCTTTATAGTAAAGCATAGATTTGCATTCGTCAAAATAAATATCTTCGAATTTGCAAGCGCAGGTTTTATTTTTGTCTTCGATTAATCTTCCGCATTTCTCGCATCTTATATAATCGTCCGCATGAATATAATCCAAGTTTTTATTTATGCAATTTACGCAGATATAATTCATTTTTTCGCTTTCAATCATATCTCCGCAAATAATACAATGATTTGGAAAAATTATTCCAAAAATATTTTTTATAAAATTTTTGGTAAAAATGTTAACAAATTTTTTAATCATGTTTTTATTATATAGTCTGGCAAAAATTTTTAAATATTGTATAATAAAATTATGATAGATTATAAATTAATAGCAAAAACGATTAAAGAATCAAAATATGCCGTAGCTTTTACGGGAGCGGGAATAAGCGTAGAAAGCGGAGTTCCTCCTTTCAGAGGTCCAGACGGTTTATGGGAAAAGCATGGGAGTCAATTTGCCGAAATATCTTATTTCACAAGACATCCGAAAGAATCTTGGCAATCATTAAAAAAAGTTTTTTACGAACCGATTGATAATGTAAAACCGAATAAAGCGCATATCGTATTGGCTAATTTGGAAAAAGCGGGAATAATGCGTTCGGTTATCACGCAGAATATAGACAATTTGCATCAGGAAGCGGGAAGCAAGATAGTTTACGAACTTCATGGAACGGCTAAATACGCGGTTTGTATGAAATGTCAAAATAAATATAAAATAAATAAAGAAATATTGTCTATGGACCCGCCAGTATGCGAAAAATGTTCTTCCGTATTGAAGCCCGCGTTCGTATTTTTTGGCGAGCAGCTGCCTTCTTACGATTTTCAAAATTCGATAGCGGATGCAGACAAAAGCGATTTATTCATTATAATAGGAACTGGCGGAGAGGTTATGCCCGCGGCTCAAATTCCGCATTTGGCAAAAAGGTCGGGAGCAAAAATAATAGAAATAAATCCCGAGCCTTCGAGTTTCACAAATTCGATAGTCGATATTTATGTCAAAGAAAAATCGGGTGTTGCATTCGGCGAAATAGAAAAATATTTGGATATTTAATGTGTAAATTAAATCCTTTTTACAAATTATAGTATTTTGCTTTTGTTGTTTATGTTATATTCTTTAGTTAATATATATTGAAATTGATAAAAAATATAATATAATCTTATGAAATGGAAAATCTAAATAAAATAATTTGCATTGACGCTTTAGAGGGAATAAATTCTTTACCCGATAACAGTATAAATTTAATAATAACAAGTCCTCCGTATTTTAATTGCAGAGTTTACGGCAACGAAACTATAGGAAGAGAAGAAAATCCTTTAGATTATATAAATAATCTTTTTAAGTATTTAAATCCGCTTAAAAGAGTTTTGCATAAAGAAGGCTCATTTTATTTGAATATAGGCGATTTGTATTTTGGAACTAAAGGCTTTAGCAGAAATAAAGGCAGATATTCGAGGAAAACCGACAAGCATTATTTGGAATATAAAATAGCGAAACCAGACGGCAAATATCTTCAATACAAACAATTATTAATGTTGCCAGAAAGAATAGCCATAGAAATGCAAAATGCGGGTTGGATATTAAGAAATAAAATTATATGGGAAAAACCAAATCCCGTTCCTTCGTATTCAAAAGACAGAAGATATCCCGTTTACGAGCATATATTTCATTTCGTAAAATCAAAAAAATATTTTTTCGACATAAAGAAAGCTAAAGAATTGGGGCATCATAGAGATGTTATAAGAAATAAAATAGAGCCGTTTAAATTTCATCAAGCTTCTTTTCCGTTATCGCTCATAAAACCTTTGATAGAAATTACTTCAAAAGAAGGCGATATTGTTTTAGACCCGTTTATGGGAAGCGGAACCGTAGCCGAAGCCTGCATTTTATTAAATAGAAATTATATAGGATTTGAAATAAACGAAAATTTTTGTAAAATAGCCGAAGAAAGATTAGAGAAAATTTATGATTTTCAATACTAACTCCAAAGAATACGAATTATATTTTCATTATATAAAAAGCGTTTCCTCTTTATCAAAATTATTTAGCGAATCGGATATTCCTTTTTTACATTATAGATTGGCGGAAAATTTATTTTGCAAGGCTTTCAATGCGGAAAACTTATCGAGAACCGACACCGCCTATGACGCAAAAATATATAATATCGGAATTGGCATAAAAACTTTTGTATGTCCTTCAAATAGCAAAACTGAAAAAATAGCGGAATTTGATAGAAAAAATTCCGAATTAAAAAATTTGAATATCGACAAATTTGTAATTAAATTATCGGAATTAAGAAACGAGAGAATAAATTTTTCCAATAGAACATATAAAATAGAAAAATCTTATTATCATTGCATAGCGAGAAAAAAATCGGCTTTAGTAATTTTCAATACAAATTACGATTTAATAAATACTGATAAAATTAATATAATATACAACGATAATGCAAGCGTCAAATTTAAAGACGATATAAACGAATATTCTTATAATTATGCCAAGTCGACACTATTCAAAAAATTTATAATTCCTCAAAATCATAAAATTATAGATATACAAATAATAGATAATCCGCTCGATTTAATATTAAAAATCTTTAACGAATATAATAAATTTGAAATAACGGAAACTAAAGATTTTGTAATATTGCCTTTATACTCTTGCAGTAAAAGTAAAAATGAAAATAAAAAATATGTTCCAGAAAAAAGCGGTTTAAATCAATGGAACGCGGGCGGAAGAGTTCGCAAATACGGAGAAGTTTATATTCCAATTCCAGCGGAAATTAGAAAATTGAAAAGCGGATTTTTCCCAGAAAGAGATAGAATATTTAATTTAGAAATTCCTTCGGGAGATAAATTAAAAGCTAAAATATGCCAAGATAACGGAAAAGCTTTAATGACTAATCCTAATGTGGCTTTGGCGAATTGGCTTTTGAAAGATGTTTTGCAATTAAAAGAAAGAGAATTATTGACTTATAAAAAATTGGAAATAATCGGTATAGATAGCGTAAAAGTAGAAAAAATTGACGATGAAAATTTTAAAATATATTTTTCTAAAATAGGCAGTTATGAAAAATTTATTAATAGCAAATCTGATTAAATAAAAAAATTAGTTAATGTATAACCACAATACGAACGCTATTTTCCTGCCATCTTCCTTGCCATTTGCTTCCGCTCACTAATATCGCCGTATCTCCATGTTCCGCCAAATTATGTTTTATTAAAGTGTCTTCGAGTATGTCAATCTGTCCGCCATGACTTATTCCCGCGCTAAAATTCAAATCTTCTGGCATCAATATCGTATAAACATTATGACATATTGAAAGCTTGTTGCATAAATCTTTATCCGCCGACATAAATACGATTGGACTTTTCGGACGCTTCTTTGAAAGAGTTTTAACCGTCCATCCAGACCTTGAAAGAGCGATTATAACCTTATTTGGAATTCGATACGACAAATAAGCGGCGCTTTCCGATAGAGCATCATTCAAACTTATATCTAAAGAAAAATTAATTTCTTTTTTGCCCGTAATAGATTTTTCCGCGGATTCCACTATCGAAACCATAGCCTTAACCGATTCTAT
>NZ_SJDU01000449.1 GCF_005518285.1 Brachyspira catarrhinii
CAGCGCAAAATTTTTTGCCGATAAAATAAAAGAAATAAATCCTCAAATAAAATTAGTTATAATAGAATCCGAAGACAGTTCCAATGACGAAAGAAAATATAACAACGCTTTAATATTCCCAAAACAAATAGATGTCGCTCATATAGTTTCGGGTATTAAAAAATATGTGGAAAGTATAGGCGACAGCAAGAGAAGGCAATATTCGAGAGTAAACTGGCCCTTGCATGTTATAATAAGTTATAAAGATAAAAGCAGAAATCCTATAGACAGAAATATTTTATCGATTAGCGGAAACGGAGCTTATGTAAGTTCCGACACGAGCATTCCCGATAAAGGCGATATGCTCGGTTTGACAATCTCTTTCAAGGATTTCAAATTATTTACGGAAGCGAAAGTCGTATGGATAAACGATGACAATAAAAAACCAGATTTGCCAAAAGGTTTTGCCGTTCAATTTATAGATATAGGACCAGCTTCTCAAAAAATAATAGACCAGATTATAAGAGATAAATTATTGCAAGAAATATTGATAGAATATAAAGAAGAAAATTTTTCTTAAATTATAAATTATTGATTTTATTTACTATAAGACTATAAATTAAAAATGAAAAATAAAGATTAAAACTAATGCTCGAGACTATAACGAAAGAAAAAAATAAAATAAGAACTCTATTCAAAAGCATAAGAAGTAATTTAGATTCCGATTTTGTAGAAAAGAAAAGCGCGATAATCTATAAAAAATTTTTAAGAATAGTCAATTTAAATAAATTCGATTCTATTTGCGTTTATGCGGATTTCAATAACGAAGTCTCCACAAAAAATATAATCAATTACGCGATAAAAAATAATATAAAGGTTTCGATTCCATACATAGTCGGCGAATATAAAATGAAATTAAAATATATTAAAGATTACGAAAAAGATATAAATCGAAATACGAAATTCGGAAACGGCGAACCTTTCGATTATTGCAAAGATTCTTCAATAAAAGAAGTTTCGATGTTCGTAATTCCCGCTCTGGCTTTTGACGAAGATTGCAACCGACTCGGATTCGGAAAAGGATATTACGATAATATTTTGAAATTAAATAAAAAAGCTTTAAGAATAGGTTTGGCTTACGATTATCAGATTCTTCCAAATCTTCCAAAAAACAATAACGATGAAATGCTGGATATAATCATAAGCGAAAATAAAGTGATAAAGGCGGATTAACTTTCTGGCTCGGACGCTTCTTCTTCTCCGCTGTCGTCTTCTTCGTTTGTAAATAATTTATCCAAATCCAAAACCACAAGTAATTTGTCTTCCATTTTGCCGACTCCTTTTATATATCTCTGCCCTATTCCTTGAAGCATAGACGGAGGTGGCTGAATATCCGAATTTGCCATAGAGACTACTTTTGAAATAGAATCAATCATAATTCCCATATCGACATCTTCTATTTTTGCAATTATGATTCCCGTATTTTTATCGCCTTCGGATTCTTCCAAATTGAATCTCTTTTTCAAATCTATAATCGGAATAATATTTCCTCTCAAATTTATGACGCCTTCGACAAAATAAGGAGCGTTCGGTATAAGCGTAATTTTTTCCATTTTGATTATTTCTTTAGCCTGCATAATGTCTATAGCGTATTCTCCGCTTCCAAGTATAAAA
>NZ_SJDU01000450.1 GCF_005518285.1 Brachyspira catarrhinii
ATATTAACGATAGCCATACGGAAATATTATTCATTATTTTTACCTACTACTATTTATACTGTAAGCTTCATTTATAAAACTTTTTATATAGCCAACCAAATAAATATCATCTTTGCATTCTAATATTAATTTTCTATCCAACTCTTCTTTAGAAAATTTGCCATCTCTAATTAATCCGCCAAAAGCTTCATCCCAAAAAGACGCTCCTACGCCGTCTAAATTATCCAATATAATAGTTACGGTATCGTTTTCTCTCAATGCTGGAATTAGCAATTCTTCTCTAAATCGTTCTCCTGAATAATTACTATCTTTACGAAATCTACCAGCTGGAGCGTTGCTATAATCTTTTGATAAGTCAATTATTTTATTTGCCATTTTATAATATACCCTATTTTATAAATTCGTTTTTAGTTGCCAATTTTATAGCGTCTATATTTATCAATTCAATTATAAGTTTAAATTATAATAAATTTTTGTCAATAGAAAAATTATTAATTTAAACTCATTATAATCGACTATAACAGATTATATGGTTTAAAGTTAAATTTGTATTTATAATATATTATTTTACTTAATAGAATTATACTTAAATCTTCTATTTTCGCTTAACACTTTGCTTATAGCATTCATTAAAAGTCCTATTGAAAACGACAAGACCGATAATATTATTAAACATATAGTTAATATAGCAGTCGGAAATCTATCCACTCTTAAAGTTTCAAAATATTCTATCGTTATTCCTATTCCCAAAAATAATCCTATAGCCAAAAATATTAAACTTATCGTATTAAAAAATAATAAAGGTTTTTCCGTCATTAGCAAATAAATTATAGTCCAAAGTATTTTGAAGCCGTCTTTGAAAGTATTTAATTTTGAATGCGAGCCTTCGGGACGCTTTATATATTTAGCCGAAACTTCGTCTACGGGCAAACGCATTTGTAAAGCGTATATCGTAAGTTCCGTTTCTATTTCAAAGCCTCTCGAATGTGCGGGAAAGCCTTTGACAAATCTTTTTGAAAATATTCTATAACCGCTCAACATATCGTTAAATTTCTTGCCGAAAAGAAAATTGGCAAAACCCGTAAGTATAAGGTTTCCGAAAGAATGTCCTTTTCTATGAACGGAATTATCGATTACTTCTCTCGATATATTAAGCATATCCAATTTGTTTTCTATAAAATAATTTATAAAATTGTTTATTTCGCTTAAATCGTATTGCATATCTGCGTCAACCATAATATAAATATCCGAGTCGATATCCGCAAACGCTCTTCTTATAACTTCTCCTTTGCCTTGATAAGAAACTTTATTAACTATCGCTCCCGACTCTTTTGCAATATTATAAGAATTATCGGAGCTATTATTATCAAAAACATATATATCGCATTTCGGACAATAATTTTTCATGTTTTCAATAACTTGTTTAATGGTAATCTCTTCGTTATAACAAGGAATAATCGCCGCTATTTTCATTTTTTATCTCCTTTAAAATCTTTAATAAAAGTCAAAAACGATATTAACGATATAATCGATATTGGATAGATAGGATAAATATACCTAAAAATTACAACTGGAGTAAATGACGCTACAATTATATATGTAGCTATGCCAGATAAAGATATAGAAAAGAGTCGGGAGCGATAGTTAAT
>NZ_SJDU01000451.1 GCF_005518285.1 Brachyspira catarrhinii
GATTTTAATTATTTATCAAAAAACAAAAATGTTATAATAAATAAATGGAATACTCTATGGGCTAAATCTCATAGATAATAACATTGTAATAGTGAAAGTGGAGATATTTTAAAAATCTCCACTTTTTATTTTAAATTACTTTAATACTTTCCGCATCAATCAATAAAATTACGCCAATTATAGGATTAAAATTAAATTAGTTTATAATATAAATTATTTATTTAATTAATATCTATTACTCAATACATAAACATCGCATCGCCGTAAGAAAAAAATCTGTAATTATTCTCTATAGCGTTTTTATAAGCTTTCATTATATTCTCATATCCCGCGAACGCGCTCACCATAGCCAAAAGAGTCGAGTGAGGAGTATGGAAATTTGTTATTAAAGCGTCAATACATTTGAATTCGTAAGGAGGATAAATAAAAATGTTCGTAGCTCCTTTTAATCTTTTAAAATCTCCGTTATCGAATTCGCTCTCCAAAACTCTCGCTACCGTTGTTCCGCATGCAACGATTCTTCTTCCGTTTTTTTTCGTTTCTTTTATCAAATCGGCTGTTTCTTTTTCAATAACAAATTTTTCTTCATGCATTTTATGATTTTTAATATTATATTCTTTAAGCGGATTGAAAGTGGAAAAGCCGACATGCAAGGTAATATAACAAATTTCAATTCCGATATTTTTTATTTTACTTAAAAGCTCGCTTGTAAAATGAAGTCCCGAAGTGGGCGATGCAATACTTCCTTCGTTTTTGGCGTAAATATTTTGATAGAATTCTTTATCTCTGTCGTTATATTCGCTCTCTCCTCTTTTTTTTCTATTTTGAATTATATAAGGCGGAAGAGGAATATTTCCTATATTATTTAAAATATTCGTATCGAGCGGTTTTGAAAATTTGATTGATTTTGTCGAAATATTATCTTTTTCAATAATCGCTTCTATATTGTCGTAATCCAAAAATAAAATATCGTTTTCTTTAATATTTTTTCCTTTTATTAAACATTCCCAATAACTTTCGCTAAAATTAATTTTTTGTAAAAGTAGAATTTCGACTATTCCTCCCGTTTTCTTTTTTGCGTAAATTCTTGCGGGAATAACTTTGCTGTCGTTTAGAACTAAAATATCGTCTTTTTTAAGATAATTTATAATATCGTAAAAAAATTTATGTTCGATTTCTCCCGTCTTAATATTCATTGTCATTAATTTGCATTTGTCTCTATCGTAATTTGGATTTGTGGCTATTAAATTTTCTGGCAAATAAAAATTGTAAGTTTCTTTATTTAAATAGTCTATCATATTAAATTTATAGTTTTAAAAAGTTATTATTATTTTTTTCTGTCTTAAAAATTTAATTAAACTTTTCTTGCTCATAGAAGTCGACTTTAGCATGCAATATTCATCGTTAAGTTTAATTATATTTATTCCTTTTCTTTTAGCTTCGTGAATTATTTCTTCGATTTTATTTTGATTTTTTATATTAATAAGCGTAACATTTTCGTATATTGAAGAGACAATTCCTCTTTCATACCATCTTTTGAGATTCGTTTCGATATGTTTTTGAATACTTACGGAATTTTTTTCCAAAGTTTCTTTTAATATATTCAAAAAATTAAAAAAATTATATTTTAAAAAAATTATATTG
>NZ_SJDU01000452.1 GCF_005518285.1 Brachyspira catarrhinii
TTTTATGTTTCGAGGATGCGGTGGTTAAAGATTTGTCAAAAAGCGCCGTGAAAAAATATTATTCCTACGGTTTTTCAAACGAGGACGATTTTTATGTCGATAAAAAATCAATACGAATAGAAACTCAAACTACTTATTTTACAGCGTATTATAAAAATAAATCTTTGGGAGAATTTGAAATTCCTTTAATCGGAAATCATAATATTCTTAATTCGCTCGCTTCAATTGGAGTCTGTCATCATTTGGATATTAATATAAAAATCATAAAAGAAGGACTCAAAACATTCGAAGGAGTCGGAAGAAGATTAAATAAACTATACGACAAGGAGATAATTATATTTGACGATTACGCTCATCATCCAACGGAGATAAAGGCTACTCTCTCTTCGGTTAAAACGGCTTATAAAGACAGAAGAATAATAGCAATATTTCAGCCTCATAGATACAGCAGAACGGAATTATTATTGAATTATTTTAAGGACGCTTTCAAAGATGCGGACAATTTAATCATTACAGATATTTACGCTGCGGGAGAGAATGCGATTTCTGGAATAAGCGGAGAGACAATTTACGATATTGTAAAAAACGGAAACAATAAAGCAAAGTATATACAAAATATAGAAGATATAATTCCAGAGCTTGATAAAATGAAAAAAGACGGCGATATAATTTTGACTTTGGGCGCGGGGAATATTTCAAGAATTGGGCATGAATACGCCGAAAAATTATCTTCAAGTTAACATACTTCATAAACTTATAAATAAAATATTCGATAATAATTTATATATTTAATACTTAACTTACTCGAGGATTTTTTATGAACCTAAATCCCGCTAAATCGGATTATGAATATACATACTTTTTGCTTGACGAATTCAGCGATTATTTGCAAACCCTAAATTTCGCCGCATTTACTATAAACAGCTACAATAAAGACTTGAAAGAATATATAAGATTCTTGCAGAAAAAAAATATCGACTTTGAAGATGCAAATCATTATACGGTGAGAGATTATTTAGGGTTTTTACAAAAGAAAAGATTAACAAGAGCCACAATGTCAAGGCATTTGTCTTCGATTAGAAAATTTTATAAATATCTTTTAAGAAACGGTTATTCGGATAAGGCAAAAATAGTCGTTATGAAAAGTCCGAAAAAAGAAGAACATTTGGCGAGATTTTTAACGCTTTCGGATATGGAAAGCGTCCTTAATATAAGAGACGGCGACAAATTTACATTAATCAGAGATAAAATGATGGCTTTGTTTATGTATACTATCGGTTTGCGAGTTTCGGAGCTTGCCTCGATAAAATTAAGCATGATAAAAAAAGGAGACAAATATTTAAGAATATTTGGAAAAGGTTCAAAATTTCGAGATATTCCGCTTCTCCCGATTATATACGATAATTGGGATAAATATATGAGAGCGAGAGCGATTATAGAAAAAGAAAATAATATAGAGAGCGACAATCTTTTTGTAAATAGATTTGGAAACCCGATAAGCGACAGAAGTATAAGAGTTTCAATGAAAAGATTAATGAGAAATTCGCATTTGGCTATGAATTTTTCGCCTCATACTTTAAGGCATACTTTCGCCACACATCTTCTTAATAACGATGCCGAAATCAGAGGAGTTCAGGAAT
>NZ_SJDU01000453.1 GCF_005518285.1 Brachyspira catarrhinii
TGTTTATTAAAAATCTATTCAAATTCTTTTTTGAATTTATTAAATTTCAGTTTTCAAAAAGCGTTTATTCAATTAAATGTTTTAATAAAAAATCAAGGAGTTTAGTATGAAATTACTAAATAAAATCACAATATTATTAATCTTTTTATCTTTAGTCGCTTTTATAAGTTGCAGTAATAAAGACACTACAGGAAGCAATAATGATAATAACAATAATAATGAAGATAGAACATTATCCTATTATGCTGGCAATTGGTATGGCAATCCAGAAAATACAGGAGAAACGCACATTATTACCATAAATGCTAATGGTTCAATGATTATAAAATCTGAGAGGGGAGATATAACGGTTACTTCCGATTCTATAACGAGAAGTAGCGATACGAGTTATACTACTACGGTAAATTATGCCAATGGCAATATTCAGGCAAATTTAACTTTTAGTAGCGATACTCAAGGAAAATTTGATATGATTTCAGAAGGAACGACTACTTCTATAGATATTACTAAAAAATAATAAGATTAATAAAGCAAGTAATATAATTTAATTCACATGCTAAAACGGGCGAGGTAAAAACTTCGTCCGTTTTATTTATTCATTATGGGAATTTTAATCTGTCATTGCGAGATAAAGTAGAGGCAATCGACCATTAAAAAATTAAATTTTAAAATAAAATTCTATTAAAAATACAATGTTCCATAATAAAAAAATTATGTAAAGTAATTCTTATAATTATCGATAATTAACTTATAGATACAATTCAAGGATGGCATTTTATGTTTAATTTATACGAAGAACTTACAAAAATCGAAATACTTCTTTCAAAAGAGATAGAAGTTTACAAAATTATATTGGAAGACGAAGAAAAAAAAGTGAATTCGATTATCAATACTCGTTTGCAGGATATTCATTTATATTGCGAGCATCAAAACGAAAAAATGAACGAAGCTAACGAATTGAGAAAAATGAGAGAAAATATTATCGATATAATTATATTAAATAAATTTCCTCATTTGTCCGAAACCGCCACTTTGTCCGATATAATAAGAAGAATTCCTTTAAATAAAACATCCAAAATATCGGCTATGCGTTTGGAACTTGTGACTCTAATAGCCCGCTTGAGGCATTTAAATAAATTGTCGCCAAAATTATTTGACGAAGCATTGGGATTTTTTAGCGATATGAAAGAAGTTTTATACAGCAGTAAAAAAGTCGGCTATAATAACAAAGGCAAAGAACATGTGATTAACAGAAAATTATCGGCGTTAATAAATAAGCAAGTATAATATAAATAAAATATAAAAATTAAAGAAGCTTTATAATCCGTTAAAGATTACGAAACTTCTTTTTTTAATTTAGAGGAGTTAACTTATTTTCCGCATTTGTTGTTTATCTCTTCGACTAAAGTTTCTATTTTATCATCGTCCATTCCATGTCCGCGACATCCTTCTTCCAAACTTTCCCAGCTTGCAACATGACAGCCAACGCAATGAAGTCCATGACTCATCATTATTTCAACCGAATCTGGAAAAATCTGAATTATCTCTCCTATGCTCATAGTTTTATTTATCATAATTTACCTCTCTTAATTCTAAATGATTATTTATTATTATAATATAATTTATCTTTTTGTC
>NZ_SJDU01000454.1 GCF_005518285.1 Brachyspira catarrhinii
GAAAATTAAAAACTAAAAAATAATTTTAAATATATTTTTTAAGGAGTTAATAAATGGCTGTTCCAAAGCATAGAAAATCGAAAGCAAAAAAAATGTCAAGGAGAGCGGCAAACGAAAAAAGATTTTTAGGTTCGTTGTCAATATGTCCTCAATGCGGAGCGGAAAGAATGCCTCATAGAATTTGTCCAGAATGCGGTTTTTATAAAGATAGAGTTATAAAAGCTCCAAAATCTCAAAACGAAGGATAATGAAGCGTAATAAAATAATTCTGGAGTTTTAATGAATTTAGCTATAGATGTTGCAAGCGGCGAAAAACCTATAGAAGAATTGGTAGGCGGAGCTATCAAATCTTTATCGTTAAATGACGATGTTAATTTGATATTAGTCGGCGGAGAAAAAAATATAATCCGAGCGTTGTCAAAATTAAAATACGATAAAAATAGAATAGATATAAAACATACCAATCAAATTATAGATATGAACGAAAGTCCCGCTGTTGGAATAAAACATAAAAAATACGCGTCAGTATTGGTTGCTGCTCGGTTAGTTTCAAATAAGGAAGCGGAAGGTTTTTTCTCTCCTGGAAATACGGGAGCGACTTTAGCGGCGGCTTTAACCGAAGTGGGAAGAATCAAAGGCGTTATGCGTCCTCCTTTGGTTTCAACTCTTCCGAAAATAGGCGGCGAATTCTGCATGATGGATATGGGAGCGAATGTAGATTGCACGCCCGATTATATAGCGCAGTTTGCCGTAATGGGCAGAGTTTTTGCGAAGAGATTTTTGAAAATAAATAATCCAAGAGTGGCGCTCTTGAATATCGGCGAAGAAAACAGCAAGGGAAACGCGGAAACTAAAAGATTCTTTGAAAGGCTTGAAAAACTTAAAAAAATTAATTTTGTAGGAAATATCGAGCCAAACGATATGTTAAAATCGGATTCTGCCGATGTCGTGATTTCTGACGGTTTTAGCGGTAATCTGGTTTTGAAGACGATGGAAGGCACGGCTACTCTTATGGTTAATTTGCTTAAAACGGAAATTAAAAAAAATCCAATAAGTATTATGGGGGGGCTTATGATGAAACCCGTTTTTAACAGCTTGAGAAATCAAATGAGTTCCGATTCGGTAGGTTCGGCTATACTTTTGGGATTAAACGGCGGAGCTTTTGTAGGACATGGAAAGACGGGCGGAAACGGAGTGAAAAATGCCGTTTTGAATATGTATGACTTTTTGGACGCTAAAATTAATGAAAAAATAGCGAAAGAGCTTTACGATTCGGGAGTAAAGAGAAGAATTTTTTAATTGGCAATATTTAATAATAATATTTAAATTAAAACATGAAATTATAAAAGGAAAATTTTAAATGGTATATATAAAATCTTGTAAACATTCTTATAAAACGGAAAGAGCTTGCATATCGTCATCCGATTTGGTATTAGAGCCTATAAAAGAAGCGATTAAAGGAATGAATCCTCTCGATATAGACGGCATAATCTGCGCGACAACGACTAAAGATTATATTTATCCTTCAACGGCTTGCATGCTTGGGGGAAAATTAAAAGCTAAAAACGCGTTTTGTTTCGATATAGAAAGCGATTTTACGGGATTTATATCCGCTTTAAGATTAGCTTACGCATTC
>NZ_SJDU01000455.1 GCF_005518285.1 Brachyspira catarrhinii
CGTCTAAAATTTTTCTTAATCTTATTACATCTTCCGCTTTTCTAACGAAACTCATTCCCAAATAATTGACTCTGTTTTTAGCCGAAAATAAAGCGTCAGAAATATCTTTTTCCGTAAGAACTTCAGTTGTAACATGAGCGCCGGGCAAATTGATTCCTTTACCGCTTAAAATAGTTCCGCCCGTTATAACTTTACAAATCACAAGTTTTTTAGATTCGTCTTTTGATTCTACGATTAATTGAATCGTTCCGTCCGCTATCAAAAGCATAGAAGAAGGCTCGACATCATGAGCTATATTCGAGTGAGTGGTTGGGATAATATTATCTTCGCTTGTTTCTTTATATCCGCTTAATTTGACAATATCGCCTTCTTTAACGATTATCGATTCTTTCAATTTTCCAATTCTTATTTTCGGTCCTTGCAAATCCGCCAAAATAGAAACGGGTTTTTTCAAATCGTTTGAAACTTTTCTTACAATATTGATTCTATTCAAATGCTCTTCATAAGTTCCAAAAGAAAAATTGAGCCTGCAAACATCCGCTCCGTTTTCGATTATTTTTTTTATGCTTTCTCCATCCGACCATCTTGGACCGAGTGTCGCTATAATTTTTGTTTTTCTCATAATTTATTTTCCTCTTTTTTCAAAATTTAAAAATTAAGTTAATTTAAAATCAAATAATTTCCGATATTATAAAATATTAGCGATTATATTACAATTATTTTAAATTATTTTATTTAAAAAAAATTACAATTTCTATTGACAAGAATATTATTTATATTATAATTTTAAAATAAAAATCATACATATGGAGAAGATTTATGTCTACTACTACAAAAAAAACTACAACAGCAAAAAAGACTACAGCTAAAAAACCAGCCGCTAAAAAAGTAGCTGCAAAAAAGACTGCGGCTAAAAAAACCACAGCCAAAAAAACGGCTGTTAAAAAAACTACGGCTAAAAAAACAACCGCTAAGAAAACTAAATAAACTGGATTAGCGGAATATAAGAGTGTAAGAATTAAGTAATGGAGAAGATTTATGTCTACATCTGGTAAAAAAACCGCTTCGAAGAAAGAGACGGTTAGTAAAAAAAGTGTCGCTCAAAAAACGACAGCGCCTAAAAAAGCCGCTACTACTATAAAAAAAGCGACTGCAAAAAAAACTTCGGTTGTAAAAAAAACTACCGCGATTAAAAAGACGGTAGTTAAAAAAGCGACTCCTAAAAAAGCGATTCCCAAAGAATCCGTAGAGAATCTCGAACTTCGGGATAGATATATTCCCGATGAAGTCGATATAGTTAGAGAATTGCCGAATAGATATAATGAAACGAGATTAACTTTAATGATGCGTGACCCAGAATGGTGTTTCTTTTATTGGGACATTTCGGATTACGATATTTCTTATCATTCTTTGAAAGGTCGTAGAATATCCGTTAGAATATTCCATGTATTCGGATACGATATAACTAACGGAGAGTTGCATAGAGAGTTGGATGTTAATGCCATTTACGGAGACAGGTATATTAATTTGGCTATGCCTCACGCTTATTTTATAGGCGAATTGGGCTATTACGATGAAAACGGAAGATTTATTCCGTTGGCAAGAAGCAATATGATATACGCTCC
>NZ_SJDU01000456.1 GCF_005518285.1 Brachyspira catarrhinii
AGTTCTGTTTTTTATAAAACTTCAAACTATATAATGATTACTATTTTTATAATTAACATATAATTTCATCATAAAGTTTTGAGGTACTGAAATGAATAAAAAATTTATTATCACATTAATAATTTCGATAGCTATATGTCTATCTATTGGTGCTTTGGGCGGACTTAGTGTAAAAGCGGATAACTTTGTATGGTATAACTCTTTAAATAGATCACCGCTAAATCCTCCTAATATAGTATTTTTGTATATAATGAAAATAATTGGCCTTGTCCAAAAAATAGTATTGTATATATTTTAAGTAATTATGATTTATATAAAAATTTATTTTCTAAAAGTGAAATACATAGTTTATCTTATTCTATTTTTAAGAAAGAAACTATAAAAAAATCTTTATTGGAAGTTCCTAAAAATATAAAAATATCTAATGGGGAAGACTTTTTATGGTTTGCTTTTATTTATTATAATGTAAAATCATATATACATGGTGATAAACCAATATGTAATTATTGTAAAAATGAATTAAGTGTATCTAGATCTAAAAATATATATAGTGCCTTATCTAAAGTTGTATATTATTCTATATTATATTATCAATTAGAGCAATTATTAATAAATAGAAATCAATATGAAACATATAAAATGAGGATATCAAATATAGGAGTGGGAATGTCCAAAGCAGCTATGGAAAGATTAAAAAGTAATACAGATGATTATATTGAGTTATGGGAAAAACATTCATCTGAATCCATGAAAAAACTTTTAGTTAATAATATTTCAATTAATAAGAACAAGAAAATATTGACTTTAAAATATTTAATGATAGAATATACAAAATTGAGCTTGAAGTAAACAATATAAATAATAAATGGTTAAAATTGAAAATAATTTAATAAAATAATTTTAAATTGTATGTTACATTGAGGTATAAAATGACTAAAAGATTAAATAATATAGATTTTTTAAAAATAATATTTAATTTTGGAATAATATATGGTCATATATTACAGCATTATCTTATTCCAAAATTTAAAGAATATGAAACTTTATTTAAATATACTAGTTACTCGTATGGATATATGTGTGAATTTCTTTTTATAATATCTGGATATTTTTTATTTAAAGAACTAAATAAAAATGATACTAGAACATTTATAATAAAAAAAATTCAAAGATTATGGCCTATATTTGCATTTTCTATATTTATTGTATATATATTATCTCGTTTCTCTTTGTCTAGTTGGACAGATATAAATGTAATACCTGAACTATTATTTTTGAATAGAGCTATAATATATAATATTCCTGTTGTTGTTGGAGTAGCATGGTATGTTGGAGCATTATTTTGGAGTAGTATATTTTATTTTATAATATCAAAAATATTTGAGAAAAAAGCTATATATATTATATATTTGATAACTTTTTTTTCATATATGATTTTATTTTCTAAAGTATATTTGTATAGTGAACCTAGAGTATTTAACTCTTTTATAACTTTTTTTATGTTAAGAGGTTTTGCTGGTGTAGGTCTTGGTATATTATTTGCGTATAATATAAAACCTAATATGAATAATATATTGAATTTAAAATCTTTTTTCAAGTTCTTTTTGTTTTAATGTCGGTA
>NZ_SJDU01000457.1 GCF_005518285.1 Brachyspira catarrhinii
TGATAATAACGGACCTTTAATATGCCTAAAATGGACGGAATAGAATTCATAAAGAATGTTAGGAAATTCGACCAATATAAATACACTCCTATTCTTATGCTTACTACCGAATCGCAAGACGAAAAGAAAATGGAAGGAAAAGCTGCGGGAGCAAGCGGTTGGCTCGTAAAACCGTTTAATCCGACTCAGCTTTTGGATGTTGTTAAAAGATTCTTAAATTAATAGAATTTATATTTTTAATTTAAGAATTTAAAAAATGAGAGGATGATAATATATGTTTGATAGCGATGAATTTATCTCGATATTCTTAAGCGAAGCCAATGAAATTGTCGAAGGTTTGGAAAACGATTTGGTTTTACTCGAAGACAATAAAAGCGACGAAGATTTATTAAATAAAATATTTAGAAGCGCTCATACTTTGAAATCTTCCGCTGGAACTGTCGGATTTACCACAATGAGCGAATTAAACCATGTAGCCGAAAATTTGCTTGAAAAAGTTAGAAGCGGTAAATTGGACGTTACTCCAAAAATGATAACCGTTTTGCTCGAATTTTTGGACACGGTTAAATTAATGCTCCAAAATATTATAGACGGAAAAGGCGAAGCCGAAGGAGTTGATAATATAGAATCGTTAAAAGCGAAAATCAAAGCGATAGCGGACGGAAACGAAGATATTGAAACTGTAACCTCGCCTCAACCAAAAAAAGAAACTCCTAAAGCCGAAGAATCCAAAAAAAGCGCAAAAGAAGAAGTTAAATCCGAAGGAACGGAAAAATCAGGCGGTTCTAATGTATTTCATGTAGATATGAGTTTTAAGGCGACTATTTTCGACAACGGAATAGACCCTCTTATGTTTTTAAACGACCTCAAAGCCATAGGAACTATAAAAAATTTAAAAATAGACTATTCCAATGTTCCCGCTATTTCGACATTGGAAGACCCTTATACATGCTACACTCAATTTGCGTTAGACCTCGAAACTAATTCTACTATAGAGCAGGTTCAAAATATATTTTTATTCGTAATAGACGATAACGACATTAACATTTCTGACGCTAAAGACGGCGCTCAAGAAGTTAAAAGTTCTCCTCAACCCGAAGTTGCGGAAACAAAAAAAGAAGAAACGCAAGCGGAAGCCCCAAAAGAAACTAAACAAGAGGAAGCGAAAACGGAACAGCCAAAACCTCAAGCTCCAAAATCCGCTTCGGCAAAAGTGCAAGCTCCTTCCACCGTCAGAGTCGATACGAGAAAATTGGACAGCTTAATGAATTTAATCGGAGAGTTGGTTATAGCTCAATCGAGAATAATGCAGCTCACTCAAAGTTTGGATATAGACAACGGACTCAAAGAAGCGGTAAGTTCGATGGACAGAACTTCGAGGCAGATACAAGAAGAAGTTATGAATATTCGTATGATGCCCGTGGGACCGATATTCAATCAATTTCATAGATATGTTAGAGATTTGAATTTGGAATTAAATAAAGAAGTAAAACTCGTTCTTAAAGGAGAGACAACCGAAATTGACAAAAACATGTTGGAACAGCTTTCCGACCCTCTCAAACATATTATAAGAAATTCTATGGACCATGGAATAGAAAAAACTAAAGAAGAGAGAATTGA
>NZ_SJDU01000458.1 GCF_005518285.1 Brachyspira catarrhinii
TCCGAGCGCCATCGTCATTGCCATTGTTAGAAGAAATTTTTTAATGTTTTTCATTTTATATCTCCTTGAAAAATTTTTTTATTTATACAAACGAGGTTTCTTCTTTTTCCTCGATAAGTATCGAAAGTTTTTGAAGCCAAAAAGTTAGACAATAAGGGGGGCGCTTCGGCTTTACAGCCCACAGAGTGTGCGCTCCTTTGGAGGCAAGCCCTTGTTATTAGAATTTCAAAATTATTTTTCACCGTCATTGCGAGACTTCGTCTCCGTAGGAGTGCCTTTGGCAAGAAGTCGTGGCAATCCGATATTAAAGAAGCTAAATTATAAAAACGAATTTTATTTAGTCTGGATTCCTTCGCATTTTGGAAAATGCTCGGAATGACAATAGTAAATGTATTTAATAGATTTTTGCAAAGCGCAAAGAAATATTTAAAAAATTGTAATATATAAAAATTTAAATTATTGGTTAGAACACAATAATAGCGTTCTGTTCTGTTCTGTTCTGTTCTGTTCTGTTCTTCATGAGAATTTATCTCTCGTTAATTACCTAAAGCCCGAAATTTTTATTTCGGTTATTTTATTTATCGTTATTCTATTTAAAAATCATAACATTTTTAAAAAATATGTCAATACTTAAAACAAATTTTTTTTAAAAATTCTAAAAATTGACTTTACTAAATTTAGATTGTTCACTTCGTTTGCAATGACTAATATTTTTATTTTGTCATTGAGAGCCTATGCCGTTGCTAAGACTAAAGTCCGCCTTTGGCGAGCAAACAGAGTGAGGCGTGGCAATCCAAACAAAATAAATTATTTCGGATATAAATAATATAGTGATGATAATAAAAAATACAATTAATTATATTATTAATACTATATATAGTATTGACAAAAAATATTTTTTTCTATATTATTATATTTTTAATTTTAAATTCTAAAAAATTTTTAAGAGGTTTGATAATGAAAGATAAAACTTTTTTAATGATTCCCGGTCCCACTCCCGTGCCTGAATCGGCTTTAATGGAAATGGCAAAACATCCTATGGCTCATAGAAGCAAAGAATTTTCAAATATTCTAAAAGAAGTATTCGAAGATTTAAAATATGTCTTCCAAACGAAAAACGATGTCTTTTTATTTACGGCGAGCGGAACTGGAGCTATGTGCGGAGCTTTGGAAAATCTAATAAACGAAGGCGATAAAGTTTTGTGTTTGTCAATCGGAAATTTCGGGGCAAGATGGGCGAAGATTGCAAAATCGAGAGGAGCGGAGGTTATAAAAATCGAAACGAAAGCGGGAGATATAATAAAGCCTGAAGTCTTGGAAGAAAAATTGAATAAAAATAAAGATATAAAAATCGTCACACTCACTCATAGCGAAACTTCTACGGGAGCTGCAAACGACATTAAAACTCTATGCTCTATAATAAAAAATCATGGAGCGTTATCGGTTGTTGACGGAATAACGAGTTTATGCGCGATGGAATTCAAAACTGACGAATGGAATATCGATGTCGCCGTTTCTGGTTCGCAAAAAGGATTTATGATTGCCCCGGGACTTTCATTTTTAACCGCAAGCGAAAAGGCTTTTAAGATGCATGAAAATTGCAAATATCCGAGTTTTTA
>NZ_SJDU01000046.1 GCF_005518285.1 Brachyspira catarrhinii
ATTTTTATTTCTATATTAAAACAAAGCCAAATTACTATAATAAAACAAAGCCAAATTATTATAAGCCTTATCGTATTTCGGATTTATTTCAATAGATTTATTAAAATATTCAATCGCTTTTTTATAATCGTTTTTTTTGTAATAAGTTATTCCGAGCAAATTATAAGCGGAAGCCGAATTGGGAGTTATTTTTAAGATTTCGTTGAAACAGTTTATGGCTTCATCGTAATCGCCGATTGCATTATAACTGATTCCGAGCAGATTGTAAGCCTTGAAAGTTTTTATATCTACTTTTTTCGCTTCCTCAAAATATTTTATCGCTTCTTCAAATTCTTTTTTCTCTACGCAAATCTGCCCTTTATACAAATTCGCCCTATAATTTTTAGGAACTTTTTTTAAGATATTATCCAAAATATCCAAAGTTTTATCGTATTCTTCTCTATTTATTCCGTAAGAAACTTCATTTAAAAGCGACTTGACATTATTAACCATAGCAAACCTTACATATTATATCGTTTATTATAAGGTATATTTATATTATGTCAACTAATTTTTTTAAATTATTTCGCATTTTATCTAATATTTATTGAATGATTTAAATTTAGTCATTGCGAGCCTCGACACCGAAGGTATGCCGTTGACAAGAAGTGTGGCAATTTATTTTATTTGTATTGATTGGATTGCTTCGGTTATAAATAACCTCGCTATGACAATGCTTTTTATCTATATACTTTTTATATATTCTGATATAAAATAATATATATTTTATTAATAAATATTTTTTAATAATTAGGAAATGAAAATGGAATTGCTTGCGCCTGCGGGAAATAAAGAAAAATTGGAAGTCGCTTATCATTACGGAGCGGATGCAGTTTATATTGGCGGCGCTTTATTTAATTTGAGGCATCAAAGCAAAAATACGACTATCGAAGAGTTGGCGGATTGCGTTAATCTTGCAAGAAGTTTGAATAAAAAAATATATTTAACTTTAAACGCATTCTTGCATGAATACGATAAAAATAAATTGAAAGATTATTTGAAATCGATTTCCAATATTGGAATTGACGCTTTTATAATTTCCGATTTGGGAATATTGGAACTTCTTAAAGAAATTATTCCGAGCGCAAATATTCATATAAGCACGCAGGCTTCCGTTACGAATAGTTATTCCTGCAAAGTTTACGAGAGTTTGGGCGCTTCAAGAATCATACTCGCTCGGGAATTGTCTTTGGACGAAATAAAAGAGATAAGAGACAATACCGATTTGGAACTCGAAACTTTTGTGCATGGCGCGGTTTGTATGGCTTATTCGGGCAGATGCATATTGTCGAATTATATGAACGGAAGAGACGCAAACGGAGGAGATTGTTCTCAAGTTTGCAGATGGAATTTCAAAACTTATATTGAAGAAAAGACTCGCCCTGGAGAATTTATGGAATTGGAAGAAGGCGAAAATCATAGTGCGATATTAAGCTCGAAAGATTTACAAATGGCTGAATATTTGAATTTACTATCAAAAGCGGGAATCGATTCTATAAAAATAGAAGGCAGAATGAAAAGCGTTTATTATGTCGCAAATGTCGTTAGAGTTTATAGAATATTGTTAAATTTGCTGGGTAAAGTTGGCTATGAAGAATATCCGAAAGCGATTAGAAAAGAGCCTGTTGCAAGTTATATAAAAGAACTTTCCACAATAAGTCGAAGGGAAAGCGACACGGGATTTTATTTTAATAGAGAGGAAATGAAACCCGCGCTTAAAGGATATTTGAAAGGCAGAAGATTGATGGGAATGATTGTCGGACAAGAAGAAGAATACTCCAAAATAAATGTTTATAATACGATAAATAAAGGAGATAATCTTATTTATATAGGCAGAGATTTTTTGAATCTTAAAGACGATAGATTTTCTTTATATATAAAAAACGAAGAAGGAAATTTTTTTGAAGTCGACATTATAAAAAATATCGATAACGCTTATATAAAATCGGGCGTTCATAATTTTAGCAAATACGATATTATAACAATGGAAGAAAACGAATAAATGATATTGGGAGTTGATTTTGGAAGAAAGCGAACGGGAACTGCTTATATGGATATGGAAATAAAAATTCCTTTTCCATGCGAACTTATCGAAGAGAGCAACGCGCGAAAAGTAAAACGAGCTTTAATGAATATAATCGAAGAAAAAAAAATCGACACGGTAGTTTTCGGGCTTCCTTTGTCGGACGATGGAAAAGAGAGCGAATGGTGTTTTGAAATAAGAAGATTTGCCGAGTTTCTGCTTAAAAGCGTAAAAGTAAATGTAGTTTTTGTAGACGAATACGGAACTTCAAAAGAAGCTGATATTATTTTAAGAGGAAAGAAAATAAAAAATAAGAAAAAAAATAACGATTTGGTTGCTGCTACTCTTATACTTGAAAATTATTTGAATTATTTACATGAAATAAAATAATAGATTTAATTACGCTTATTTTGAAAAATAATTTGATTTTATAATTTAATTGAAAATTGAAAAAAGTCGTTTAGAATACGGTTATTTTATAATATAATATTAAAATAAATAATAAATTTTACGAAATTAACTTTACTACGGTTTATTAATAATTAAAAGGTTTTAAGTTATGGAATTAAAAAAGCGAATATTGATTATATTTCTTACAACGGCGTTTATTTTTGGAACGTTATTTTCCATATTATATATAACTATAGAATCGCATCATGATTGCATAGGCGAAGATTGTCCTATATGTCAATGTATAATCGTATGTGAAAATATATTAAAAAAACTTTCGACCGCGTTTGGTATTGTTTCAATTTATATAGCATTTAAATTCGCATCTAAAATTTCAATAATAAATTATTTCAAATTAGTTCCAATTCAAACATTGGTTTCGTTAAAAGTTAAACTTTCTAATTGAATCGAATAAAATGCAAATTTAAAGCGATTTTTTATATTATTTGCTTTATATTTGTATTTTTATCATTATTTTTAAATTACAAAATATTATAAAAAATAAAAAAATTAAAATTAGGAGATTTAATTTAAAATGAATAAAATTATATATGTTTTTATAAGCCTTCTTTTGACGGCGATTATATTAATAAGCTGTGGCGAAAATAACGCCGCGACAAAAAACGATAAATTAAGCATAGTGGCTACGATTTTTCCAGAATACGATTGGGTAAACGAGATATTGGGCGATAAAGCCGAAAATGTAGAAGTTACAATGCTTTTGGATAACGGCGTAGATTTGCATAGCTATCAGCCAACTATAGACGATATAGCTAAAATTTCAGATTGCGATATGTTTATCTATGTCGGAGGCGAATCGGACGGATGGGTTAAAGACGCCTTAAAAAACGCAAAGAACGATAAAATGAAAGTAATTAATCTTTTGGAAGTTCTTGGCGACTCTGCAAAAACGGAAGAATTGGTAGAAGGAATGCAGGAAGAAGAGCATGACCATCATCACCATCATGAAGAGATAACCGAAGCGGATATTGAAAATCGTTCGCTTTCCGATTTTTCAGGCGAATGGAAATCTTTATATCCGTATATTGACGATTTGGGAGAATATTTTGAGCATAGAGCGGAAGAAGATGACGATAAAACGACTACCAAAGAAACTTATATTGAAAAATATAGAACTTCTTGGTTTTGCGAAGCCGATAAAATCTCGGTTGATGGAAATAAAATCACATTTGCCTATTCGGAGGGCAAAACTTATTCCGCCGATTATAAATATTCTGGCTATAGAATAAAAACTAACGAAGAAGGCAAGATTGCAAGCGTTCGTTATCAATTTGAAACGGATAGCGATGACGCTCCAAAATATGTTCAGTTTAACGACCATGGACATGAGCCTCAAAAATCGGAACATTTCCATATATACTTTGGAAATAACGGATTTGCATCTCTTATGGATTCAAAAAATAATCCGTTTTTTGTGAAATCCGCTCTTTCAACGAATGAAATTCTTGAAGAATTAATGGGGCATGAACATGAGGAAGAAAAAGACGAACATGTTTGGCTATCTCTTAAAAACGCCGAAATACTTTGTAAGGCTATCGCGGATAATTTGTCGGAAATAGACCCGCAAAATAAAGATATTTATTCGGCTAATGTGTCGACTTATATAAAAAAACTTTCGGCGCTTGACGAAGAATATAAGAAAATGGCAAACGCTTCTATGCGAAAAGTGGTTTTATTCGGCGACCGTTTTCCTTTTCGTTATCTTGTGGACGATTACGGAATCGATTATTACGCGGCGTTTGTAGGATGTTCGGCGGAAACGGAAGCGAGTTTTGAAACGATGGCTTTTCTTTCAAAGAAGACGGACGAGCTTAAACTTCCATGCGTTTTGACTATCGAAGGAGCGAATCATAAAATAGCTCAAACGGTTGTGGCAAACACTTCGGCAAAAAATCAGAAGGTTTTGACGATGGATTCTATGCAGGCTACGACTTCGTCCGATGTAAAAAACGGCGTTACTTATCTTTCCGTTATGGAAAATAATCTTAACGCTTTAAGAGAAGCTTTGAATTAAAGGATAATATATGGCTCGACTTACTTGTGAAAATCTTTCAATCGGATACGACTCAAAAGTTATTTTAAATAATATTAATTTTGAAGTCGGAGCGGGCGATTATGTTTGCATTATCGGAGAGAACGGTTCTGGAAAAAGCACATTAATGAAAACCATTCTCGGATTACAGCCTCAAATCGAGGGTAAGATTTTGACGGGAGACGGGCTTGAATTTAACGAAATCGGATACATGCCACAGCAAACCGTAGTTCAAAAAGATTTTCCCGCTTCGGTTAGGGAAATAGTTCTTTCTGGATGTCAGGCGAGATGCGGTATGCGTCCGTTTTATAATAAGGATGAAAAAATGATTTTGAAATACGCTTTACAAAAAATGAAAATTGAAAATCTTTCCAAACATTGCTATAGGGAATTATCTGGCGGACAGCAGCAGAGAGTATTGCTTGCTCGAGCGCTTTGTTCGACTCGAAAAATGCTTTTGCTTGACGAACCCGTTTCTGGACTTGACCCAAATGTGGCTTTAGAAATGTATAATCTGATTGAAGAATTAAATAGTAAAGACAATATCTCAATAATTATGATAACTCATGATATAGAATCCGCTTTAAAATACGCAAGCCATATTATGCATATCGGCAAAAATATTTTTTACGGAACAAAAGAAGATTATATAAATAATTATAAAATTAATAGTTTTGAATTTGAAAATAAAAAAGGAGTCAATTAGTATGAATGAAATTTTTGCAAAACTTCAACTTTATTTGAATTATCCGTTTGTTCGCTACGCTTTTATTGTGGGAATATTAATTTCGCTTTGTTCTTCGCTGCTCGGAATAACGCTCGTATTAAAGAGATTTTCTTTTATTGGAGACGGACTTTCTCATGTGGCGTTCGGTTCGATGGCTGTCGCTACGGTTTTGGGCTTCAAAAACGATATGCCGATAACATTGATAATTACGATTATTTGCGCGATTTTGATTCTTCAAGCGGGAGAAAATAGAAAAATAAGCGGAGACGCTTCGATAGCTATGTTGTCTGTCGGAGCTTTGGCTTTAGGTTATTTATTAATGAATATATTTTCAACATCTTCAAATCTTTCGGGAGATGTTTGCAGCACATTGTTCGGCTCTACTTCTATTTTAACTTTGACTAAAACGAAATTATATTTATGCGTTATTTTGTCGGTTATAGTAGTTTCGATATTTTTGATTTTTTATAATAAAATATTCGCTATAACTTTCGATGAAAATTTTGCAAAAGCCGTTGGAACAAAAACGAATCTTTATAATTTATTTGTTTCAATAGTTATAGCGGTAGTAATAGTATTGGCTATGAATCTTGTCGGCTCTCTATTGATTTCGGCTTTGATAATATTTCCCGCTTTATCGTCTATGCAAATATTTAAAAGCTTTCGTTCCGTAACCATTTGTTCGGCTATTATTTCTATATTTTGCTCGGCGTTTGGAATCTTAATTTCTATTCTCGCTGGAACTCCCGTAGGCTCTACAATAGTCGCAGTCGATATTGCTGGCTTTTTGATTTTTTATTTAATAGGAAATATTTTTGGAGGAATAAGAAAATGAGAAGACTTTTGATTTGCTTTTTATTATTGTCATGCGAAACTAATAATTTAATTAGCTCTAACGATAAAATCGATGTCGATTTAACTTTGCTCAGCAGCACGATGGTTTATGGCGAAGTTTTTAATATGATAATGAATCCCGAAAATTACGCGGGTAAAACGGTTAAAATGAAAGGGCTATTTGTGTTATTTGAAGATATGGAAAACGGAAAACCTTTTTATGCATGCGTTATACCAGACGCGACCGCATGCTGTTTGCAAGGTTTTGAATTCGTTCCTTTATCCGAATATAATTATCCGAAAGATTATCCTAAAGTCGATTCTGAAATAACGATTGTAGGAAAATTTGAATACGATGAAAATAATTTTGGATATTGCAGATTAATTAACGCCAGATTTGTTCGGTAAATTATTGATATTTTTATCTATATACTTTTTATAAATTCTAATATAAAATAAATATAAAAAATGACAAAAAATATTATAATAGAAAATGTAAATATTCCTTCGAGATTCTTTTTAGCTCCGATGGCGGGCTACACGGATTATATTTTTAGAAGATTATGCAGAAGATTTGGAGCGGGACTTCTTACAACCGAACTTGTGAGCGCCGCCGCTTTGGCAAGAACGATAAAAAAAACTTATAGATATATGGAGCATAAAGAAGACGAACATCCGATTTCTTTGCAAATATTTGGAAACAACGAAGACGATTTCAAAAAAGCGATAGAACTAACCGACTTAAAAGGTTTTTCTTTTATAGATATTAATATGGGATGCCCGACAAAAAAAGTGGTAAAAAATAACGGAGGAGCGGGACTATTAACCGACATAGACAAAATGATTTCTATTTTAAATGTGGTAAAAATCGTTTCGCCTCTGCCCGTAAGCGTGAAAATAAGACTCGGATTCAAAAGAGGAGAAGGCGGAGAGACTGAAAGAGCTTTGGCGCTTAAAGAAAACGGCGCATGCTTTTTGACTTTGCATGGAAGATACGCAAGCGATTTATACAGAGGAAACGCCGATTGGGAAAAAATAGCGAAAGTTAAAGAAGCGCTGGGCGAAGATTATATATTGATTGGAAACGGAGACATAAAAACAAAAGAATATGCCGAAAAAGTTTTTAATTTATCAAAAGTTGATGGAATAATGATTGGAAGAGCGGCTATTGGCAATCCTTGGATATTTGCAGAATTGAATAAAATATTTGAATTTGAAGAAGAAAAAGAAATTGATAAAAATCTTAAAGATATTATTAAAGAACATGTAAACGGTTGCTCTGAATTTTACGGAGAGATTAGCGCAGTCCATTTTATGCGAAAATTTATAATGAAATATCTTAACGGCTATAAAATGGAAAACAAAATCGAGCTTATGAAATGCGAAAGTAAAGAAGAATTATTTAAATTATTGGACGAACTTATTATTTGAAATTGGTTGTTAATAAATAAAATAAAAAAACCTACTCTTATAAAAGAATAGGCTTTTTATTTCTTTAATAGAATTATTCTTCCGAAGAATCTGAAGGAGGATTAATATTTCTTATGGCGTCAATAGCGGCTTGTCTAACGGCTAAAAAGTATCTGTCATCTTGAGCCAAATATACCAAATCCGATAGAGCCGAATAATCTCCTATTTTACCCAAAGCGACCGCGGCTTCATAAACTATTCCTTGCGTTCTTCCCAATCTTAATTGGAACAATAACGAAGGAACGGCTTTTGCGTCTCCTATTTCTCCAAGCGCTTGAATTGCGGCTATTATATTGAAAGTTTCCCTTTCTGCATATAGCATGCTTGATATAGCTTGAACGGAAGATTCTGACGCTGATGATTTTGCAGCTTTTAAAGCCTGATATCGAACTTCCGAATCCGAATTGGATGGATAAGTGCTTGACAAACCGTAACCGACATATCTGTTAATCGCTTGAATTAACAAATCGCTACTCGCTCCGCTTTCGCCTAAAGCTTGAAAACATAAAGCTTTAACTTCAGGGCTTCCCATTTCGATAGCGCTTAACAGCAAACTTTCATCCTGACTTGCCAAAGCGTCCACGAAATCTTTCATCAAAGCCTCTCTCGGTTTATTTGCCGACTCTTCGCTTTCTTCGTCTTGAGCAAAAACCGATACCGTAGATAATACGAATATAAAGATTAAAATAAATATTTTTTTGAGCATTTGCTACCCCTTAATTAATTAATATTTAATAATAATAATATAAATTCTATAATATGTCAAATTTATAATTTATGAAAATATAATAAAAATTAGAATAACAAACTAATCTCCGCTCCGATTTTTGATTCGTATCCAAAATAACTCGAAGCGCCTCTCGGTTTTCCGTATCCGAATTTCAAAGCTATAGCGAATCTATAAAATTCAATTCCCGCAGCTAAATTAACCGAAGCATGCCAATTTTCTTTTATAAGTTCCAATTTATCTTTTTTATCCAAAATCGCTCCGACATTTATTCCCGTTATAAAATTAATTTCTTTATATATCGGAAGTCTATAATCAAATCCCGCGTGAAATCTAAATAACTGCGGACTATTTCCAACGGCGTTATAAGAAAACTCGATTCCTCCGTAGATTGTGAAACTGTTTATATAATAATAAGTCGAAATAGAGGCAAACTCATAACTGCTTCCGCTCTTTATATTAATGTCGCCTTTGAATCCGTCAACCAAATGAGTAGATTGATGATACATTGGGATAAATCTTATTTTCAAATTAATTCCCGTAAGATTTTGAAGCCACAAATCTGCAAATAAATCGAACTGCCCCGAAAAATCGTAAACATCGAATAATCCGCTTTTTCTTCCGAGAATTGAAATTTCCATTCCCGCTCCCATTCCAACCGAAAAATATTTATTTCTATAAAACATTATTTCGCTTGCAATTTTCCCTTCGATATATAAAGAAACGGATTTGAAATCCCAATTTGCTTCGGGCGATATTGTCGTTAAATTTTTTTCCATATCGAAATTTTTTGCAAATAATAATCTGCCGATAAAAGCCCTCGGGTCCTGCCAGCCCATGTAATATTTGTCGACTTCGTAAACTCTGAAAGGATTTTTAAACTCGTAATCCAAATTTGTTTGCGAATATAATTTTGAAAATAGAATAAAAAATATTAATAAAATCCCGCAACTTTTGAATAATATCTTTTGAATAATATCTTTTGAATAATATCTTTTTGCGCGTTTTTTATTTTTCCAGCAATATTCATGATTCATAAAATCTCTCAATTTAAATAGCGATTATGTAATCATATTAATAGAGTAAATATTTGTCAATAAACTAAAATATAGTATTGACAATTAAATTATAAAATGTTAGAATATATTAACTTTTTAGTTTTTAATAAAATATATTTAAGGATAAATTTTTATGGAAAAAACAATAATATTAATAGTAATTGGAATTATCGCCGTGTTTTCAATTATTAATTATATAAAAAGAATGAAATCTGGAAGCTGTTGCTCGGGCGAAGGAACTTTGAATACCGAAAAAGTGAAAGTGAAAGATAAAAATAAAAATCATTATCCCTACAAAAAAGTTTTAAATATCGGCGGAATGACTTGCACTCACTGCGCGAAAAATATAGAAAATCATCTTAACAAAATAAATAATGTTTACGCGAAAGTCGATTTCGATAGAGAGGAAGCGGTTATTTTAATGAAAGAAGAATTGGACGATAAACTATTGGAAGACGCGATTAAAGATTCGGGTTATAGATATTATATAAAAGATTAAATTTATCGGGGAACTTTTTATAAAATTATTCGTCTAAATTATAAATTAAGATTGTTAGAAAGCATATACATTTTATTTTTAATATATAATATAATTAAAAATCGGAGAATAAAAATTATGGAAAACGATATTTTTTTTACAAGAAGAAGCGTTAGAAAATATGTCAAAGGCAAAGAAATTGAAGACGAAAAATTGGAATATATATTAAAAGCTGCAATGTTCGCTCCATCGGCAAATAACAGGAGAAATTGGGAATTTATAGTCGTAAAAAATAGAGATTCGCTAAATAAAATAATGGAATTTCATCCTTACGCTAAAATGCTCGAAACCGCTCCAATGTGCATAATCGTATGCGGAGATTTATCGGACGAATCGGGAAAACTTTTCTGGCAACAAAATTGTTCGGCGGCTATAGAAAATTTGATGCTTGCGGCAAAATCAAAAGATTTGGGAACTGTTTGGGTTGCAATCGCTCCCGTTGAAGAGAGAATGAATAAAACTATAGAAATTTTTAATATTCCAAAACATATAAAACCTTTGGGATTAATCGCGGTTGGTTATCCAGACGAAGA